>CALFXV010000023.1 GCA_937957775.1 uncultured Methylotenera sp.
CACTCACCATGCTCGCCTTGGTGCTCGCCATTGGTTTGGTGGTGGACGACGCGATTGTGGTGCTGGAAAACACCGAACGCCTCATGCGCGAAGAAAATTTAGCGCCCTTGCCGGCCGCCATCAAATCCATACAGCAGGTTTCGGCCGCTGTTGTGGCCATCGTTTTGGTGCTGTGTGCGGTGTTTGTGCCCGTGGCATTTCAAGGCGGCATTGCCGGTGAGTTGTATCGGCAGTTTGCTGTGACCGTGGCGATTGCCGTGGTGATATCGGGGGTAGTGGCGTTAACCCTTACCCCGGCATTGTGCGCCATGATATTGCAGCAAAATCACGCTGAAAACCGCTTCTTTCAAGCTTTTAATCAGGGCTTTAGTCGCTTTTCGAATTTTTACACCCACACCGTGGCGTTAACCCTCAAGCATAAAATCATAGGCGGCTTGGCCTTTGCCGGCATAGTGCTAGCATGTGTGCTGTTGTTTATGAAAGTGCCCGGTAGCTTTGTGCCGGCAGAAGACCAAGGCTACGTGGTGACCATAGTGGTCATGCCTGATGGTGCGACATTAAGCCGCACCACTAAAACCACGGAAGCCATCCGTTCGGCGATTGCCCAGGATCCAGCCGTGGCCCATGAATTTGCCGTGAACGGCTTGGAATTGCTTACTGGCGCCAATAAAACCAACGCCGCTACCATGTTTGTGCGACTCAAGGATTGGAGTCTACGTGAAACCAGCGCCGATCAAATTGTCGGCAAATTGTTTGGCATAGGCATGAGTCAACACGATGGCTTGGCCTTTGCTGTTAACCCGCCGGCCATTAGGGGCTTGGGCACCGCGGCTGGGTTTGAGGTCTACGTGCAAAGTCAGCGCGATACCGACCCCATTAAGTTGGCCGCAGTGATGAATAATTTGATGGAAGCCATGGGTAAAGACCCCAGTTTGACGCCACCTAAAACTTTTTTCCGACCTACCGTGCCGCAATTGCTCATCGAAGTGGACGAGGCCAAAGCCATCTCACAAGGGGTGCGCATTGCCGATATCTACACCACCTTGCAAAGCACCATGGGCTCGTATTATGTCAACGATTTCAATAAAAATGGTCGTACCTACCGCGTGCAGTTGCAGGCCGAGGCGCAATTTAGAATGCAGGCGGAAGACTTAGGTAAGGTCTACGTGCGCAGTCAGCCTAGCGCTAGCGCGCCAAATGGCAACATGATTCCCTTGTCGGCCTTAAGCAAGGTGAGCAACCGGGTCGGGGCAGAACAGTTGGAGCGTTACAACGGCTTGTTGTCGGCTAAGGTGTTTGGCGCCGGTGCGCCGGGTGTGAGTTCAGGCGATGCCATTAAGGCGGTGGAGCGAATTGCAGCAAGCAACCTGCCTGACGGCTACCAAATTGCCTGGACCGCCCAGGCTTACCAGGAAAAACGCACCGGTTCAGCGGCTGTATTCGCCTTTGGCTTTGCCATCATCATGGTGTTCTTGATATTGGCGGCGCAATTTGAAACATGGGCGCTACCCTTGGCCGTTATCATGGCCGTGCCGTTTGCCTTGGCGGGCGCCTTCTTGGCCGTCTTGCTGCGTGGCATGCCTAATGACATCTACTTCCAAATTGGGCTGATCACCTTGATAGGCTTGGCGGCGAAAAATGCCATTTTGATAGTCGAGTTTGCCAGTCAGAAAATGGAGCAGGGTATGCCTGTTGCCGAGGCTGCCTTGGAAGCAGCTCGCTTGCGATTTAGGCCCATCGTCATGACTTCCATGGCCTTTGTGTTAGGCATCGTGCCCTTGGTGGTAGCATCCGGTGCCGGTGCCGCGGCAAGGCGTTCCATGGGTACTGGCGTATTCGGCGGCATGCTGTTGGCGACCTTTGTTGCGACTATTTTTATTCCACTGTTCTTTACTTGGTTAAGTGGCAAGCACATTCGGCACCATGGCCAGTTGGAATCGCAAGTCAGTGCTAAGGAAACCCCATGATGGCCATTCAAATTAGTCGGGTAGCACAGGTTTTTCTTGCGCCATTGCTGTTGCTGATCGCTGCCTGTGCGCCATTGGGCTTAGACTACCAACGCCCAAATGTAGCTTTGCCTAGTGCCTACAATCAGTCTGAGGCAGTCGTTGCCAGCACGGCTATCAGTGCTTCATGGTGGACCTTATTCCAAGATGCCACGCTTAATGATTTAATTCAGCAAGCTCTGCTAAATAATACTGACATTAAACAAGCTGTTGCGCGCATAGAGGAAGCCGAGGCGGTGGCTCGCGAAATCGGTGCCGAAACTTTCCCCAGTCTTAATTTAGACGCGCGGGGCGCTCGAACGCGGGTCACCGAATCCGGGCCTTTTCCGGTTTTTGCTGAAAATCCACGCAATAATTTCAATACGCAAATTGGCACGGCATTTGAATTGGACTTTTGGGGGAAATTGCGTCGAGCAAAAGAGTCGGCACGTGCTCAAGCTTTAGCCAGTCATTACGCCAAAGCCACTGTGCATTTATCGCTAACTGGCTTGATTACCCAGCAGTATTGGTTATTGCGCAGCTTGGATGCACAAACGGTCATTGCTCTAGACAGTTTGAAAACCCGAGAAGCCAGCCTGAGTTTAACCCGTCGCCGCCTAGAAGGTGGCGTGGCTTCTGGCTTGGATGTGCGTCAAGCGGAAGCTGCCAGTGCTAACCTAAAAGCGCAGTTGGCTGAGCTTAGGAAGATGCGTGCACAAACCCTGCATCAATTAGCCCTGTTAGCTGGCAATTTAAATTTAACTATCCCGGCACTGGCCTTAAATGGCCTGCCGCAGCCGCCTTTGCCGCCGGCTGGTTTGCCTTCGAGTTTGTTAGAGGCTAGGCCGGATGTCCGGCAAGCCGAGCAACACTTAATTTCGGCTAATGCCAACATTGGTGTAGCCAAAGCCGCCTTGTACCCCAGTATATCCTTAACCGCCGCTTTAGGAGGCGAGAGCATGGCATTGAGTGATGTGCTAAAAGCTTCGTCACGCATTTGGACTGGTGGCTTGAATTTGAATCTGCCTATCTTTGATTCTGGCAAGCGCGGTGCTCAAGTGAATCAAGCCAGTGCGCAGCAAAAACAAGTGTTGGCCAGTTACGAGCGAGCCGTGCAAACTGCCTTTACCGAGGTGAATGATGCATTGGTGGGCGTGCGACAAAATGCCGAGCGTGAGTCGGCCTTGCATGACGCGCAAGTGGCCGCAAAAAAAGCTTTGGATATTGCCATGCATCGCTACCAATCTGGATACTCGGCTTACTTGGATGTGCTTGATGCGCAACGGGTTTATCTCGCGGCTGAACTGAGTTTAGTGCAAGCACGCGAGGCCAGTTTGCAAGCCACCGTAGCCTTGTTTAAAGCCTTGGGCGGCGGTTGGCAAGCCCTCAACTAAGTTGCGCATAAGTCGCCAGTGGCAGGCTAGGCCATGGTAAAATAACGCATTATTTTTAATGCCTGATTGACTATGACCGTTCGTACACGATTTGCTCCCAGCCCAACCGGTTTCTTACACATAGGCGGTGCGCGTACCGCTTTATTTTCATGGGCCTATGCCAAAAAGCACGGTGGTGAGTTTATCTTGCGTATTGAAGACACCGATGTGGCCCGAAGCACGCCTGAAGCCGTGCAGGCTATTTTGGATGGCATGCAATGGCTGGGTTTGGATTACGACCAAGGCCCGTTTTATCAAATGCAGCGTATGGACCGTTACAAAGTTGTCATACAAAGCATGTTGGCGGCAGGCAGTGCCTACTATTGCTACAGCAGTAAAGAAGAATTGGAAGCCTTGCGTGAGCAACAAATGGCGCAAAAATTGAAGCCGCGCTACGACGGTAAATGGCGTCCGGAACAGGGCAAAGTATTGCCTCTTCCTCCTGTCGATGTTACCCCGGTTATCCGTTTTAAGAATCCGCAAGACGGTGTGGTGGCATGGGACGACTTGGTTAAAGGGCGTATAGAAATTGCCAATAGCGAATTGGATGACTTAATCATCGCTCGGGCAGATGGCACGCCCACCTACAATTTTTGCGTGGTGGTCGACGACAGCGACATGGGCATCACTCAAGTCATACGCGGCGACGATCATGTTAATAACACCCCACGTCAAATCAATATGTTGCGTGCCTTGTCCGAGATAGACAGCAGCATACAGGTACCGCAATACGCACATTTGTCCATGATATTAGGCAGCGACGGGCAAAAGTTATCCAAGCGGCATGGGGCGGTTAGCGTTATGCAGTACCTTGAAGACGGATACTTGCCAGAGGCGGTCATCAATTATTTGGCTAGGCTAGGTTGGAGCCATGGCGACGAAGAGGTGTTCAGCAAGCAGCAATTTGCCCAGTGGTTCGATTTGGATCACATTACGCCGTCGGCCGCCCAATTTAATACTGAAAAACTCAACTGGCTCAATGCGCATTACATTAAGCATGCCGAGCCAACTGCCTTGCTGGCAGACCAATTGCAGCGTTTGGCAGTAAGGGGGGTGCATGCGCCTGATGCGGCTAAATTGTCAGCGGGCATCGCTTTGTATAAAGAAAGGGTGAATACCCTGAACGAATTGGCTGAGAGTTTGGTCTATTTCTTTGAAATGCCCAGTTTAGATGCCGCCGCAGTTGAGAAACACTTAACGCCAGACATCTTGCCGGTACTGGCTGAATTAAGTGCGGCATTAAATGCCTGCGATTGGCAGGCTGAAGCCATACACCAAGTCATTAATGACGCGGTTACTAAAAACGGCTTGAAGTTTCCAAAATTGGCCATGCCGCTGCGTGTTGCTATCACTGGCATCGCGCAGTCACCCAGCATAGATCAGGTTATGGCTATATTGGGTAAAGAAGAAGTCTTGGCTAGATTGCAGGCCGTACTAAAATAGCCTGTGGTTTTTGTTTAATTAGCTTGGCCAGCCATAGCTCTAAATTGTAAGCAGCGTATTATCTTAAGCAGTTTTTATTTAACTCCAAACAATAGGAGACACCATGAATCAAAAAGGGCAAATGTTACAAGACCCGTTTCTTAACGCCTTACGTAAAGAACACGTCGCTGTATCTATCTATCTAGTCAACGGCATTAAATTACAAGGTCAGGTTGATTCATTCGATCAATACGTGATTTTGCTTAAAAATACCGTCACCCAAATGGTTTACAAACATGCCATTTCAACCATCGTACCAGCACGTATGGTGGCGTTTAGTTCTACTGAAGATGCCGAATAACAACCGTTCAGCCCGCGTGGTCCTATAAACCTTGAAAGATTTGTTTGAGCGACCTGGTGGCTTTGATGCTGCCATTATGGTGAGCGTGGACTTCGGTGATCACGATTACCAAGAAAGTTTGCACGAACTCAGGCAGTTAAGCTTAACGGCCGGATTGGCCATACGTGGTACAGTTGAAGCCAAGCGCGCTGCACCTGATGCCAAGTACTTTATAGGTAGCGGCAAAGCCGATGAACTGGCACAAATGATGCAAGCCAGTGAAGCCAATATCGCGGTGTTTAATCATGACCTGTCGCCATCCCAACAGCGAAATTTAGAGCGGCTATTGCAAGCGCGGGTGGTGGATAGAACCGGCTTAATTTTAGACATATTCAGTCAGCGCGCACAAAGCCACGAAGGTAAATTGCAAGTGGAGTTGGCTCAGTTGGAGCATTTGTCTACCCGATTGGTGCGCGGTTGGACCCATTTGGAACGGCAAAAAGGCGGCATAGGCGTGCGCGGCGGCCCTGGTGAAACGCAATTGGAATTGGATAGGCGCATGCTGCGCGTGCGGGTTAAACAATTGCGTGAGAAGCTCTTGAAGCTTAAAGCGCAGCGAGGCATGCAAAGACGGGCGCGCAAACGCTCCAATGTGATGACGGTGTCCTTGGTTGGTTACACCAATGCCGGTAAATCCACCGTGTTTAATCGTTTAACCAAGGCCGACATTTACGTGGCAGATCAGTTGTTTGCCACCTTGGATACCACCACGCATAAAATTTACATAGCCGATTGCGGTTCGGTGGTGTTGTCCGATACCGTGGGCTTTATTAAACATTTGCCGCATGCCTTGGTCGAAGCCTTCGGCGCAACCCTAGAAGAGGCGGTGCAGGCCGATCTGCTCTTGCACATCGTCGATACCGCCAGCACCAATCGTGATGAACAGATTGCCCAGGTGAACAAGGTCTTGGCTGAGATAGGGGCAGCCAATGTGCCACAAATTTTAGTACACAATCAGATAGATCGAGTGGGCTTGATGCCTGCAATTAGCCGGGATGAATATGGTAGAATTAGCGGCCTACACGTTTCCGCTAAAACCGGCGAAGGAATGGATTTATTAAGAATGGCCATAGCTGAACACGGTCAATATTTGCAAAAGTTAAGTACGGAAGAAAGTGCGTATGCTTAAGTCAAAGTTAGCTCATGATGGATTTTGGAGTGTTAAATGATTAAATTTCCTGGCTGGTTACAAGGTAATAACGATGGTCCGCCTGATTTGGACCAAGTAATGCGTGATTTAAGCCGAAAAATTAATAACTTATTTGGCAAGGGCGGTGGCAATCAATCTAACCGTCAGCCTAACAAGCCAACTAATGGGAGCGATGCGATGCCGGCCTTGCCTGTGTTGCCTATCGTTGCCATCGTGGTTCTGGTCTGGTTAGGTACCGGATTTTATATCGTTGATCAAGGTTCATTAGGCGTGGTAAAGCGCTTTGGTAATTATGTTGAAACCGCTGAGCCTGGACCGCGCTGGCATTTACCGTATCCGTTTGAATCGGCTGACGTGGTCAACATGGAGCAGGTGCGTCGATTGGAAGTTGGTTACCGCAGTGCAGGTGAAGGCAGTGGCAGCAAAGTCAAGCAACCTAAAGAGGCTTTGATGCTAACCGAGGATGAGAACATCATCGATTTGCAATTCGCCGTGCAATACAACCTCAAAAATGCTAAAGACTATTTGTTTAATAACCGTTCAACCGATGAGGCGGTGATGTCAGCGGCTGAAACCGCCATTCGTGAAGTGGTGGGTAAAAGTAAATTAGATGACCTTCTGCAAAAAGGCTTAGCGGATACCTCTGAGCGCATGCAGATTATTTTGGACAGCTACAAAACCGGCGTAAACATCACCAGCGTGTCCTTGCAAAGTGCGCAACCGCCTGAGCAAGTGCAAGAAGCCTTCGAAGACGTTAACCGGGCTAACCAAGACAACCAAAGGCAGATTAATGAAGGTCAGGCCTACGCTAACGACATCATTCCTAAGGCGCGCGGAACCGCATCCAGGTTATTGGCTGAAGCGGCCGGTTACAAATTGAAAATTGAAAGCGAGGCCAAGGGTAATGCCAGCCGCTTTGAGCAAATTCTAGTGCAGTATAAGAAAGCACCCGAAGTGACACGGCAACGTTTGTTTTTAGAGGCGCAAGAACAAATCTTGTCTAGCGTTAGCAAAGTGGTGGTTGATCAAAAAGGTGGCAACAGCATGCTGTATTTACCATTAGATAAGTTGATTAATGCAACTGAAGATGCGGCCGTGCAAAAATCACAATCTTTGCAATCGCTTAATCCACAAGCGGCGCCAGCAACAGAGCCGGCGCTAACGACCGATCGTACGCGCGACGCTTTTCGCAGTCGTGACAGAGAAAGCAGGTAGGAGCCGGCCATGAAAAATTCAACTAATACAATCGTAGGCTTAGTGGCCGCCTTGTTCTTGTTTTCCAGTTCAGCATTTACCGTTGATCAAACTCAGTTTGTCATCGTGCAACGCTTGGGGGAAATTGTCTCGGTTAAAAAGCAGCCTGGCATGCATTTCAAATTGCCTATCGTGGACAATCTAAAATACTTCGACAACCGTATTTTGACGCTGGATTGGGAGCAACCGGCTAAATTCATCACCAGTGAAAACAAATACATGATGGTCGATTCGTTTGTTAAATGGCGCATCATAGACCCAGCTAAATACTACGTGTCTATCAAAGACGGTGGCGAAGCGGCAGCCGAAGATCGCTTATCTAAAGTAGTTAACGCCGGGTTACGTGCTGAATTTGGTAAGCGCACCGTTCACGATGTGATAGCCGGTGAACGCGGCACCATCATGGATAATTTGCGTAAACGCGCCGACATGGAAGCGAGGCAAATTGGTATACAAGTGGTGGACGTGCGTTTGAAACGCGTGGATTACGCGGAAGAGATTAGCAAGTCGGTGTTTGACCGCATGATAGCCGAGCGTAAACGTTTGGCCAATCAACTCCGTTCAGAAGGCTCTGCGGCCTCAGAAAAAATTCGTGCCGATGCCGACAAGCAACGCGAAGTGATCATCGCCGAGGCTTACCGCGATGCGCAAAAAACCAAGGGTGAGGGCGACGCTACGGCTGCAGCCATTTATAATCAGGCTTATGGTAAGAATCCGGAGTTTTACGCTTTCTACCGCAGTACTGAAGCGTATAAAAACACCTTTAAAAGCAAGAGTGATGTCATGGTCTTAGACCCCAGCTCAGACTTTTTTAAATACATGCGCAGTCCGAATAAAAAATAATTCGGCTAACTAATTAGAGAGCATAAAAAGTGCAGGCCAGTCTTTTTACCGCCTTGGGCTTGATGTTGGTTCTAGAGGGCTTGATGCCCTTGCTGTTGCCGCAATCATGGCGCGAGGCTTTTCAACGTTTGATGGCATTTAAAGACGGCCAACTGCGTTTTGTAGGCTTGTTGTCGGTGCTAGCCGGCTTGCTATTGATTTGGGTAACTAACCGTTAAAGTTGAGAAAAAATGCGTAATTGGCTACTTCCAGAATACATAGAAGACGTTTTGCCGGCTGAAGCGGCGCGTATTGAAAGCATGCGTCGCTGCTTGCTCGATTTGTTTCGTGTGCACGGTTACCAATACGTTATTCCACCTATGCTGGAATACATGGAGTCATTGATCACCGGTGCCGGTCACGATTTGGACCTAGCTACCTTTAAAGTGGTGGATCAATTAAGTGGCCGTTTGATGGGGGTGCGGGCGGACATGACGCCACAAGCCGCCCGTATTGATGCGCACTTGCTTAATCAGCAAGGCATTACGCGGCTTTGTTATGCCGGTAGCGTGGTACGCACCAAGCCCGATGGCTTAGCGCAAACACGTGAGCCCTTGCAATTAGGTGCCGAGCTATACGGCCACGCAGGCGTGGCCAGTGACATTGAAATTCAACGCCTATTGATACTAGCCTTGCAGGCCATGGGCGTGAATCAGGTGCACATGGATTTCAGTCATGTGGATATTTTTGGCAGTTTGATTGCGGCCAGCAGCGTCGATCCGCAGTTAGAACAAGATTTGTATGCCGCCTTGCAGAGCAAAGATCAGTCTAGCGTAGCCAGCCTAACGCAATGCTTGGATAAGCCTACTCGTGAAGCCTTGTTGCAGTTAACCGAACTCAATGGCGATCAAGCGATATTGCAAAAAGCGGCCAAAGTGCTGCCTGCCATGCCGGCGATCAAAGCCGCTTTAGCGAGCTTAACGGCCGTCAGCCAAGCCTTGGCGGATTTGGATGTCAGCTTGAGTTTTGATTTAAGCGAATTACGCGGTTACCACTACCACAGCGGCATGGTTTTCGCGGCCTACGCTCAAGGTTACAAGGGGCCATTGGCACTAGGCGGTCGCTACGACGAAGTGGGTTCGGCATTTGGTCGAGCGCGTCCGGCAACCGGCTTTAGCTTGGATTTGCGTGGCGTGGTGACGGCCTTGGCGCCAGCATCCTTGCTAACAGCCATCTTTGCCCCTGCGCAAGGCGATGCGGGCTTGCAGGAAAAAATCGCTGCATTAAGGGCAGAAGGTCATATCGTCATTCAAGCTTTGCCTGACACAGGCCACGATGTAAAAGAATTAAATTGCGACAGGAAGCTAGCCCATTACAACTCCGGTTGGCATGTAATGCCCATAGATAGCGATAAGAATTAAGCAAACTAGCAGGCACAGCACTCAGCACACTCTCAAATTAAAATTATAAAGTTAAAGTTATGGCAAATAAGGCAGCAAAAAACGTCGTTGTTATCGGTACGCAGTGGGGCGATGAAGGCAAGGGAAAAATAGTCGATTGGCTAACCGATCACGCCCAAGGCGTGGTGCGCTTTCAAGGCGGGCATAATGCCGGCCACACCTTGGTGGTGGGGCAAGGGAATGCGCAGCGTGTCTACAAGCTTAACTTAGTTCCGTCTGGTATCGTCCGTTCCGGCATTAACTGCTACATCGGCAACGGCGTGGTATTGGATGCGGGACACTTATTAGGTGAAATTGCTGCCCTAGAAAAAGACGGTTTAGAAGTCAAAAGCCGTTTAAAAGTTAGCTCAGGTTGCCCGCTTATTTTAAGCCACCACGTGGCGGTAGACGTGGCCCGTGAGGCCAAACGCAGTGCCGATAAAAAGATAGGCACGACAGGCAAAGGCATAGGCCCTACCTACGAGGATAAAGTGGCGCGGCGTGCGCTACGGGTTTACGATTTATTTTACCCCGAACGTTTTGCAGATAAATTACGCGAAGTCATGGACTACCATAACTTTGTATTAAGCCATTATTTGGATGCTAAAACCGTCGATTTAAATCAGCAATACGATGCCAGCATGGCTCATGCCGTGGCTTTGAAGCCTATGATCAGCGATATCTCAGCCGAGCTTTACGCGGCCAATGGCCGTGGCGACAACTTATTGTTTGAAGGCGCACAAGGCACCTTGTTGGACATCGATCACGGTACTTACCCCTATGTGACTTCTAGCAATTGCATAGCCGGTCAAGCTTCTGCAGGTACTGGTGTGGGCGCCAATATGCTGCATTATGTTTTAGGCATCACCAAAGCCTACACCACCCGTGTCGGTGGCGGCCCATTTCCTAGCGAGTTAGACATAGAAACAGCCGGTGTGCCAGGCTACCAAATGTCGACTAAAGGGCAGGAGATAGGCACGGTCACCAAACGCAAGCGTCGTTGTGGTTGGTTTGATGCGGCGGCTTTGCGTCGCTCAGCCATGATTAACGGCTTGACCGGCTTGTGCATCACAAAATTGGACGTCTTAGATGGCATCGCCGAATTGAAGATATGCATAGGCTACGAGTTGGATGGCAAGAACATAGACCTATTGCCTATAGGCGCGGATGACGTGGCCGGCTGTAAGCCTATTTACGAAACCGTGCCAGGTTGGACGGAAAGCACTTTTGGCGTTAAAACATGGGCAGGGCTACCTAAGAATGCGCAACATTACCTGAAACGCCTGGAAGCCTTGTGTGGCGTGCCAGTGGCCATCGTTTCAACTGGCCCTGAGCGCGATGAAACCATCGTCATCGAACACCCATTTTCTTAATCTCTCATGCAAAAGCAGCGCTTAGCTTGGGCCATCTCTGGCTCTGGGCATTACCTAAGGGAGGCGCTGGATTTGCTGGCCACCTTGCCAGACGTCGATGTGTTTTTAAGTAAAGCCGCTGCTGAAATTATTCAACAGTACGGCTTTCAGGCTAAGTTAGAAGCCAGCCAGCATCGGGTGTATTACGATAAAACCGCCAGCAGTGTGCCGGTCGGTTTGCTCTACAGTGGCCACTATCACACTTTGGTAATCGCCCCGGCCACCTCCAACACCATTGCAAAAATGGCTTACGGTTTTTCCGACTCATTGGTAACCAACCTCTACGCGCAAGCCGGCAAAACCCGAGTGCCCAGCCTGGTGTTTGCTTGTGACACGGTGCCAGAAGAAAGTGCTGGCGCCATTGAATCTGAAGCGCCGCGGCAAAAAATCGTGCAGGTTTACCCTAGGCAAATTGATTTAGCCAACGTTGCTAAGTTGGCTGAATTTGAAGCCACCTCAGTATTTTCTGACATTCCGGCATTGGCCACTGCTATTAATCAGCGTTTGCACGCATTGGGCGTTTAGTGCATCAGCATGGTCGCGAAAAATTTACTTTTCTTAACGGGTAAATTGGCTGAAAAAAGCTTGGCTAAGGTATTGGCGCAAGTGCAAGCCAAACAAGACCCGAATACTCCTCAATTCAAATACCGCATAGTGGAAATAGGCGTATCGGTTGCCGCACTCATGACGCCGCAATTAATTGCCAGGCGACTTAAAGACAGCGGCGATGCCGACAAGGTGATCGTGCCTGGTCTTTGTTTGGGTGATATCGCGCCCTTGGCTGATCAATATGGCGTGCCGGTTGAACGTGGTCCAGCGGATTTAAAAGATTTGCCGCAGTATTTTGGTCAGGTGGGTTTAGCCCCAGATTTAAGCGATTACCGCGTAAAGATTTTTGCTGAAATCGTCGATGCCCCCATGTTAAGCGTGGCTGGCATCGTTGCCAAAGCGCAAGCGTATCAAGCGCAAGGGGCGAACGTAATCGACTTGGGATGCTTGCCCGGTGTGCCTTTCCCCCATTTAAAAGAGTCCGTGCAGGCGCTTAAAGGCTTGGGTTTCGCCGTCAGTGTTGATTCGCTTAGCGTAGACGATTTATTGACCGCCGGGCATGCCGGTGCCGACTACTTGTTGAGTTTGACTGAAAAAACCCTATGGGTAGCCCACGAAGTAGCGGCCACGCCAGTGTTGATTCCCGCTAAACCACACAGCCTGCCGTCTTTATATCGGGCCATTGAAGCTTGCCAAAAAGTCGGCAAGCCTTTTATCGCCGATGCCATATTGGACCCTATCCATTTTGGTTTGACGCAATCAATCGTTCGCTATCAAGCCCTGCGCAAAAAATACCCGGACATCGCCATCATGATGGGCATAGGTAACCTAACCGAATTAACCGATGCCGATACCACCGGTATTAACACCTTGCTGTTTGGCATCATCAGCGAATTGAACATCAATGCCGTACTCGCTACCTCGGTCAGCCCGCATGCGGTTAATGCCATCGCCGAAGCCGATTTGGCTAGGCGTGTTATGCACGCCGCCAAGGCCGATGACAGGCTGCCTCGGGGCTACAGCAACGGCTTGCTGGGCTTACATGACAGGCGGCCATTCACCTATAGTGTGGATGAAATTAAAGAGATAGCCAGCATGATCAAAGACCCGAACTTTCGTATCCAGGTCAGCGAGCAGGGTGTGCATGTATACAATAGAGATGGGCTGCACCAAGCGACCGATCCGTTTGCGCTATACCCTATGCTAGACGTGCATGACGATGCCTCGCATGCTTTTTATTTGGGTGTGGAATTGGCTAGGGCGCAAATTGCTTGGCAACTAAAAAAACGTTACGTGCAAGATCAAGCCTTGGAGTGGGGTGTAAGCGCAGCGCCTACTCAGCCGGAGGCAAAAATTGCCCATCGTGAGGCTGCCATGAGTGCACGAAAATTAGCCGCGAAAAAATCAAATCATGATATTTGAAACCATCGTTACCAGCATGAATGAGCAAGGCGAGGTTCACGTCGCCCCATTTGGCATACAAAGGCAGGGCGAGATTGTCATTATTTCCCCGTATAAGCCGTCTTTGACCTTAGGCAATATCCTAACCAGTCAATGCGCCGTGCTTAGCCTCTGCGATGACGTGCGGGTGTTTGCTGGGGCGCTGACCAATAGGCAAGCTTGGTCGCTGTTGCCAGCCGAGCAGCTCTTGGGCTATCGGTTGGCGGATTGTTTAGCGCATGAGGAATTGACCTTGTTGCGCGTGGAGGAGGATGCCGAGCGTCCTCGCTTGCATATGCAGGTGCAGCATCGCGTCCAGCATCAAGCATTTTCCGGCTTTAACCGTGCCCAAGCCGCGGTGATTGAGCTGGCGGTCTTGGTCAGCCGTTTAACTAGGTTACCCAAAGACAAAGTGCAATCGGAAAGGCAGTATTTGCAAATTGCCATAGACAAAACTGCGGGTGAACGTGAGTTGCAGGCATGGGCTTGGCTGACCGATAAAATAGACAACCACTATGCCGCACAAGACGGGAGCAATCTCGCATGAATGCCGCTCTGCTGGGCAGGCAAACTAGCCCGCAAATGTTGATCAGCGTTTGCACGCTGGATGAGGCGAAGATGGCATTAGAGCTTGGTGCCGATATCATAGACCTAAAAAATCCGCATAGCGGTGCCTTGGGGGCTTTGCCGCTAGAGGATATCCGCGGCATCGTCGCCTACCTAAACCAGCAGCCCATGGCTCATAAAAGCTTGACCAGCGCGACCTTGGGCGATTTGCCCATGCAAGCTGAGCAGTGGCTGCCGCAACTGGATCAAGTTATCGCCACCGGTGTGGCCATCATTAAAATTGGCTTTTTTGCTACCGAGGATTACCAAGGCTGCCTGCAAGCCATGCTGCCCTATACTCAGGCTGGCCATCAACTGATTGCAGTGCTGTTTGCGGAAACCGCTTACCCTGATAGTTTGCTTGCCGACATCAAGCAAGCCGGTTTTCTAGGCGTGATGCTGGACACGCAAATTAAAAACGGCTTGAGCCTATTTGACCACTACAGTGCTGAGCAAGTCAGCGAATTCGCCAAGCAGGTTGCAGCACAGGGCATGTTATTGGGGTTGGCTGGTTCATTAAGGGATAGCCACCTGGCGGCGGCCAAAACCCTGCAGCCACACTACATCGGTTTCAGAGGCGGGGTGTGCGTGGCTAATCAACGCGTATCAACCTTGGATGCCGAGAAGATCAAAGTAATTCGTAAGATGCTGTGAAATTTTGTTAATATGGCGCTATATTAATAGTGCGGTTGATAGTTAAGGCGGATGTATGGCCTTTTGTTTTCAGCTAAGGAGTAAATCATGAAAAATAATCGTCAGTTTATAGCAGCAATCCTTTCAGTATTTGGCTTTTTGGCAGGCGATGTCAGTGCAGAAGAAGCTTACAGTGGTGCATGGTATGCCGTACCGGGCGTGAGCTTGATGGATACCGATAAAGACTTGGCTGCCAAAAATGGCGGCGGTGCCTCTATACGCTTGGGCAAGGAGCTTAGCCCACATTGGGACATACAGTCTGGTCTCAGTTACGCGCGTGCGAACGACGAGCTAGCCTCTGGAAGTGGCCGTTACAAACAAACCAGCTTAGGCATGGATGCGCTCTATATGTTGGGTCGCGATAGTTTCCGTCCCTTCTTGCTAACCGGCTTAGGTGTGGCGAATAACAAGCTGGATTATTCAACTAGCCCAGCTGTGCAAGATAAAAGCAAAACCTCATGGCTGGCTAACATAGGCTTGGGTGCGCAGTATTTATTCAACGACAGCTTCGGTGTGCAAGCCGATGTGCGTCAACAATGGACACGCTCCAATGCTAAAGCCGGCTCAGTGTTGGATGCAGGCGGCACCGTGGGCAATACTTTGCTGAATTTAGGTGGGGTATTCCGCTTCCCTGCCCCAACCGCCATGCCAGTAGCCGAATCGGCGCCGGCCGCCGCACCAGTGCAGGCCGCTGCTGCGCCAGATGCGCCTGTCCCTGCAGCATTGCCGGCTTGCAAGCCCAGCTTTGAAACTGTGACCATATTGGCTGAAAAATTGTTTGCCTTTGATCAAGATAAATTGCAAGACAGTTCCAAGCCGAATTTGGACGAAGTGGCTAACAAAATTAAAGCTAATGCCGATGTCGAGTTGGTGTTGGTAACCGGTCATACCGATAGGTTGGGCAGCGAAAGTTACAATCAGAAATTGTCTGAGCGTCGCGCCAATCAAGTCAAAGCCTATCTAATGACGCAAGGCGTGTCGGCTAAACGTTTGCAAGCTTCTGGTAAGGGTGAGTCTGAGCCGGTGGTGGCATGCAAGGGCGATAAACCCAACAAGAAACTCATAGAGTGCTTGCAGCCTAATCGTCGCGTGGTCATTTCCGCTGAAAAACAGCGTGAAATGCCTTGCCGCTAAGCTAAATATAATCTGTTTAAGTTTAAGCCCCGTCATGACGGGGCTTTTTTATTGGTAGAATAAGTGCTATGGCCAATAGCAAACACTTTACCCCTGTCATCGCTGACGTTGATCTCATTATTGAAGCCCGCTGGATTGCGACCATGGCAGCCGATTTTGCCGTGCTGGAAAATCACGCAGTGGTGGTGCATGACGGGCTGATTGTGGCTGTGCTGCCAAGCGAAACGGCCAAACAGGCTTTCCGCGCGAACGAACTGATTAGTTTGGGCGAGCAGGTGTTGTTACCCGGTTTGATCAATGCACACACGCATGCCGCCATGAGCTTGATGCGCGGCATAGCCGACGACTTGCCTTTAATGACTTGGCTAGAGCAACACATCTGGCCAGCCGAGCAAGCTTTGGTCTCGCCGCAATTTGTGCAAGACGGCAGTTTGTTGGCCTGCGCCGAAATGCTTAGCGGCGGCATCACTTGTTTTAACGACATGTATTTCTTTCCGCAAGCGACCGCGGCGGCGGCCAGTCAAGCCGGTATGCGAGCTAATCTTGGGCTGTTGGTGTTGGATTTTCCCTCGGCCTATGCCAGCGATGCCGACGATTATTTGCAAAAAGGCTTTGATGCCCACGACTCATGGCGCAATAACCCATTGATCAGCTCGTCGATTGCACCGCATGCACCTTATACGGTGTCCGATCGCAGCTTGGAAAAAGTCATCACCTATGCCGAGCAATTGGCGCTAGGCTTGCACACACACCTGCATGAAACCTTGGAGGAAATCAGCCGTAGTGAAAGCCAATACGGCATGCGTCCCTTAGCCAGATTAGCTAAATTGGGTTTGCTAGGTCCGGATTTGTTGGCCGCGCACGGCGTGCATTTATTGGATTACGAGTTGGATATGTTGGCCGCATACGGTTGCCATATTGCGCATTGCCCCAGCTCGAATTTAAAACTGGCCAGCGGCATGGCGCCGGTGGCAGATTTGTTGGCCAAAGGCGTGAACGTGGCTTTGGGCACAGACGGCGCTGCCAGCAATAACCGTTTGGACATATTCAGCGAAATACGTTTGGCGGCCTTATTAGCCAAAGGTGTGAGCGCCGATGCCAGCGCCTTGCCGGCAATGCAAGCCTTGGCCATGGCCACCATTAACGGGGCAAAAGCCATAGGCTTAGACGAAAAGATAGGTTCGATAGAAGTCGGCAAGTACGCCGATTTAACGGCCGTGCGCTTGGATGAAGTATTGCTGGCACCCTATTACGATCCCATCTCGCATTTGGTTTATTGCTGCGGTAGGGAACAAGTTAGCCACACCTGGGTGGCCGGCGAATTGCGTTATTGCAATGGCGTGTATGCCAATATTGAGCCTCAGGAATTAAAGGACATAGTAAACACATGGCAAGTAAAGATAAAGCAAGTCAAACAGCCGAAGTAAGCTCGAATGCCGATCAGGCTGAGTTACAAAAGTTTGCTGAACTCGCGCACAAATGGTGGGATGTAAACAGCGAATTTAAGCCTTTGCACGAAATCAATCCACTGCGTTTGAATTGGATCAATGATTTGGTGGGCTTGAAAGGCAAGCGGGTATTGGATGTCGGTTGCGGCGGTGGCATCTTATCCGAATCCATGCATTTTAAAGGGGCAAAAGTCACCGGCATTGATCTGGGTGAAAAAGCGCTGAACGTGGCTAAATTGCATCAGTTAGAAAGCGGCGCGGATGTGGATTATCAATGTATCTCAGCCGAGCAGTTAGCCACTTTGCAGCCGGCCAGTTTTGATGTGGTGACTTGCATGGAAATGCTGGAGCACGTGCCAGACCCGGCGGCCATCGTGGCGGCCTGCGCTAAATTGGTTAAACCCAATGGCTCGGTGTTTTTTTCCACCATCAACCGCAATCCAAAAGCTTACTTGTTGGCCGTGGTTGGCGCGGAATACGTACTTAATTTGTTGGCCAAAGGCACGCACGATTACGCCAAATTCATTAAGCCGTCTGAATTATCAAGCTGGGCGCGTCATGCCAAACTCGATGTCATGAGCTTGCGTGGCATGAGCTATCACCCATTTAAACAAACTTACCGATTGAGTGACGATGTGGCGGTCAATTACCTGATGCATACGGTGTTGCCTGCATGAGTGTGGTCTTATTCGATTTAGATGGCACCTTGGTCGATACCGCACACGATTTAGGCTTGGCGCTTAATATGCAGTTAACTCGGCATGGAAAATCGCCCTTGCCACACGAGCAGATATGGCCGGTGGCCTCGCACGGTACTCGTGGTTTATTGGAATTGGGTTTTGCTATCTATCCCGACGACAGCCAATTTGAAGCCATGCGTTTGGAATACCTGGATTTGTATGAATCGGTGTATACCCAACATCCGCTATTTTTACCGGGCATTGCTGCCTTATTGTCAGCCTTAGACAGCAAGGGCATTAAATGGGGCATCGTGACCAATAAGCCCAGGCGATTCTCGGTGAATTTAACCAAGGCAGTAAAGTTAGGTGACAGCAACTTGTTCGAACGGGCTGCCTGTTTACTCTGTGGTGACGATGCGCCGCAACCTAAGCCAGCGCCCGACACCTTGCTCATGGCCTGCGCGCAAATGCAATGCCAAGCGGAACAATGCATATATGTGGGTGATGCAGAACGCGATGTGCAAGCGGGCAGGGATCAGCCGCATCGACGCCGGGCCCAAAGGGGCCACGGTGCAATTCCACAATGACAAATTCGCCAATCCGGCCGGACTGGTTGAATTCCTGCGCGAACAGGGCCCAGCGGCCAAGGTTCAGGGCAACAAGATCGTGCTGATGGGCGAGATGAAAACCGAGGCAGAGCGGATCAAGGGCGCTTTCGCCATCGCCCGCGATCTGGCGGAAAAGGCCAAGCTGGCCGGAAAATGAAGCCGGGGCATTGCCCGGCTTCATCCAGTTGCAGGCGGCGCTGCTGGACCCGGCACAGCGCCTGGACCAGGCCAGCACCTGGCAGAAACTGGCGGACGACGACATGGCCGCGCTGCACGCGCAAAGCATCTGG
>CALFXV010000024.1 GCA_937957775.1 uncultured Methylotenera sp.
CGACCAACCAAGGCATAAAGGAGGCATTTTCCACCGCGTCCCAAAACCACCAGCCGCCCCAGCCTAGCTCGTAATAAGCCCAGTTACTGCCGGCCATAATGCCGACGGTTAAAAACACCCACGCCATGATGGTCCAAGGTCTAGACCAGCGGGCCCAAGCCGCATCCAGTTGGCCACCTAACAAGGCGGCAATGGAAAAAGCAAAGGCCACGGAAAAGCCCACGTAGCCCATGTACAACATAGGCGGATGGAATATCATGCCCGGGTCTTGCAGCAATGGGTTTAAATCTTTGCCATCCAAAGCCGCCGGCATCAAGCGATCAAACGGGTTGGACACCATCAGCATAAACAGCAAAAAGCCCACGCTAATTAAGCCCATCACGCCCAGTATGCGCGCACGCATGGCATCAGGGATGTGCTTAGAAAACAGGCTAACGGCCAAAGTCCAAACGCTTAAAATCAGCGCCCACAGCAACAACGACCCTTCATGACCACCCCACACCGCAGCGATGCGAAATTGCAATGGCAGTTGCGAATTGGAGTTGTTGGCCACGTACACCACCGAATAATCTTTAGTGGCAAAAGCATAAGCCAAACACAGAAAAGAAAAGGCCACCAAGGCAAACTGCAAGGCCGACAAGGGTTTAGCCAAGCCCATCCACACCGTGTTACCACGCGCCGCACCGATAATGGGAAAACTGCCCAATGTCAACGCCACCAGCAAGGCTAGAATCAGGGAAAAATGGCCAATTTCAGGAATCACGTATAGGTCCTTTTAGATTACGGTGTGTGCTAATTTGAATGCCATGCTCATTGCTTGGGCATGACTAAGGTTTTACTTTGCTCTTGGGCACTTTTCAGTGCGGCTGCCGCTTCCGGTGGCATGTAGTTTTCATCGTGTTTGGCCAACACTTCGCTGGCCACGAACAATCCGTCTGCGCCGACGCTACCCTGCGCCACCACGCCTTTGCCTTCTTTAAACAAATCCGGCAACACGCCTTTATAAACCACAGGCACGGTATGAGCCGTGTCGGTAACAATAAAATTCACCGTTAAGCCATCGTCGCCGCGCTTAATGCTGCCCACTTCCACCAAACCGCCTATGCGGAAACCGGTGTTACGCGGCACCTCGCCTTTAGCCACTTGAGTGGGGGTGTAGAAAAACACCATATTGCTTTGAAAGGCATTCAATATCAGCATGGCGGCCAAGCCTATCAAGGCCAAACCTATGCCGATTAGAATAAAGCGTTTGTGTCGTGCTTTAAGCATGTGTTATTAATCCTGTGCTAATAATTGCGCTAAATGCAAAGCATCGCGACTGCGTTGACGTAGTGCGTAGACTTCCCACAGCACACATAGTGCCGTTAAACCAAAGGAAAACCACACATAAAAGGCGTAGCCGCCCATATTGAAAAAAGCCGACCAACTTGCCCACTGCATTATTTGTCCCCTTTCATGGATAGGGCTTTCACCCAATCACTGCTGCGCTCGCGTTCTAGCATGATGCAGCGCACCCGCATTAATGCCACGGCGACGCTGTACATCCAAAAAGCCAAGGCCATCAACAGCATACCAAGCAGCATGGTGGCAGCCATCTTAGGCGCCACGCCCATATTGATGGTGGAGCCTTGGTGCAAGGTGTTCCACCATTTGACCGAGAAGTAAATGATGGGCACATTGACCACCCCAACCAAGGCCAACAAGGCGCCGGCTCGGTCGGCACGGCGCGGGTCATCGATGGACGATTGCAAGGCCATGAAGCCTAAGTACAAAAACAATAAAATCAATTCCGAGGTTAGGCGCGCATCCCACACCCACCAAGTGCCCCACATAGGCTTACCCCAAAGGGAGCCGGTGACTAAAGCCAGCAAGGTGAACATGGCACCAGTCGGCGCTAAGGCTTGCGCCATCATGGCCGACAACCTAGCATTGAGGGCCAAGCCCATGGCCGCCCAGCCCGCCATCACCACATAGATAACCATGGACATCCAAGCCGCCGGCACGTGCACGAAAATAATACGGTAGGCCTCACCCTGCTGAAAATCAGTGGGCGCGATGGCAAAACTGACGTAAAGGCCAGCGGCGCAAAGCAAGGCAGCCGCCCAAAAAAACCACGGAAGCATTTTGCCGGCCAGCGGGTAAAACGTTTGCGGGGAAGAATACTTAAACCAATTCATCTGCATAGTGACTCTACTCTAAAGAAATGTGTAAGGCGGCGGCGGTCGCGAGCGGCGCCAACACCAAGGACAACAATGAGACCGCGGCCAACAAGGAAAGGTGCGCTTCTGCACTCATGCCATGCGCACTGGCCGCCACCGCCCCGGCACCAAATATTAGGGTCGGGATGTATAAAGGCAAGACCAATAAGGCCACCAATAAACCGCTACCACGCACGCCTAAGGTTAAGGCAGCACCTATGGCGCCGATTAAACTTAAAGTGGGCGTGCCCAGCAACAAGGAATAGACCAACACCAACAAGGCATCGTTTGGCAAGGCGAACTGCAAACCGATTAGGGGTGCTAGCAGCACCACTGGCAAGCCACACACCAGCCAATGCGCGAAAATTTTTGCACTGACCAGCCAGGCTAAAGGCTGCGGCGCCAATAGCATTTGTTCTAAGCTGCCATCAGCAAAATCGGCAGCAAATAGACGGCTAAGCGAAATCATGCCGGCTAACAAAGCCGCCACCCACAGCACCCCAGGCGCAATGCTGCTCAATACAGCCGGCTCCGGCCCAATGCCGAGCGGAAACAAACTGGACACGATGACAAAGAAAAACAGTGTCGTGGCAATGTCCGAGCGGCGGCGTAATGCCAGCAGCAAGTCACGTCTTAACACGGTAAGCCAGGTCTGATTCATGCGCTTAATCTTAATGTCGCAGTGGATTTAGCCTTAATCGGCACGTCTTGATGGCTGGTCAAAATGGTCATGCCGCCCGCCGCTAAGTGTTCACCTATGCGCGCGGCTAACACCTCGGTCGCCGCCACATCCAGAGCCGCAAACGGCTCGTCTAAAATCCATAATGGGCTGCGACTTAGCCATAATGCGGCCAGGGCCACCCGTCTTTTCTGGCCTTGCGACAACACCCGCACCGGCAAATTCGCGCAGCGGGCGATGCCTATGGCGCTTAGTGCAGCTAAGGCAGCCGCAGCCGTGACATCTTGGCCAGCGATGCGTGCACCCATCTGCAAATTCTCCAAAGCCGTCAAATCCTCTTTCAGACCGTTTAGGTGCCCTAGGTATTTCAAGTTAGGCAAATACTGCTCAGCGTGGCTTTTAATCGATTTGCCTGCCCACAAAACCTCACCCTGTTCTGGCGTGAGTAAGCCACACAACATGCGCAATAAACTGCTTTTACCGCTGCCATTTTCGCCTAAGACATAAAGCAAGCTGCCGGCTTCAAGCACAAGACTAACGTCTTTGAACAGCAGACGGTCGCCGCGCACGCAAGCCAAACCTTGGGCTGTCAACATATTGGGTCCTGCGAATGACAGGCTTGATGACCATCGATGACGCTAGCATAGCGCAGCAAACTTAAGGAAAGCTTAATGCTAGGGGTGAGTGAAAAATGGCAGGCTTTCATATTTTTAGGTCTTAGCCAAACTTTAGTAAGGCGTCTGCCGCCCTATCCGCTGCGCTAACACCCCATAAAATTCAGGGTTAAAAACAGCGCTTAGTATAGCAAAATAGCCCCGCCTCGTCTGCCGCCTGACAGGCTTGGCCAATAAAAAACCCAGTTGAAATTCGGCTGGGTTGTTTAATGTTTAAGACCATGTATTTGGCTTGATTAACTTGACTGATTAAATGGCCCTACATCTCCAAGCAAATCTTGCCGAAATGTTGATTGCTTTCTTGGTATTTAAACGCATCCACTATGTTCTCTAGCGGGAACACTTTATCAACCACGGGGCGCATGCCATTGGCATCGATGGCTTTGACCATGTCTTGCTGCTGGCTGCGGTTGCCGACTATCAAGCCTTGCAGACGCAATTGTTTAATCAAGGCGGTGACGATGGACACCTCCCCACCCAAGCCAGTCAAGATGCCGATGACGGAAATGTGCGCGCCTACCCTTGCCGCTAACATGGATTGATTTAAGGTGGCCGGGCCGCCCACCTCCACCACATGATCCACACCGCGACCGCCGGTGATGTCACGCGCCACTTCGCCCCAGTTGGAAGTTTTTCGGTAATTAATTAAGTGGTCGGCGCCCATGGCTTTGAGTCTATCCAGCTTATCGTCGCTCGATGAGGTAGCAATAACGGTGGCGCCTGCCATTTTGGCAAACTGCAAGGCAAAAATAGACACGCCGCCCGTGCCTTGCACCAACACCGTGTCACCGGGCTTTAAGGCATCGTCGCTCATCATGGCACGCCAGGCGGTTAAGGCCGCCGTGGTTAAAGTAGAGGACTCCACATGGCTCCAACCTTTAGGTGCTAAGGTAAAGGCATGGGTGCTAGCCGTGACGATTTCACGGGCATAGCCGTCCACCCCGTCCCCAGGCGTGGTAGCAAAACCTTCCACCAAAGGCTCACCGGCTAACCAAGTAGGGAAAAAGGTGCTGACCACGTGATCGCCTACTTTAAATTCGCTGACACCGTCGCCCACCGCCGTGACCACCCCGGCACCATCCGCCATGGGTATTCTAGCTTCACTGGGGCCCCACATGCCACTGACCACGGCAAAGTCATGGTAGTTAAGGGTGTTGGCATGCAAACGCACGGTGATTTCACCGGCTTTGGGTTCGGCTGCGGCACGGGTGCCTAGCGTGACTTTGTCGTAACCACCGCCGGCTTGAAGAATAATGGCTTTGTTGTTCATGGCAAACTTTCCTGCTTAATGGTCGTAGTTAAAAATTTTATGGGTGATTTTTTCAAACATGGTAGCGCAAATGCCTCGCTAAATATAGCCAGCAAGGGCATTGATGACTTGGGGAACAAATCGGTGAAAATGGCCTCATAGAATGGTCAATTTATCATTAGCTAAATAATATGAAAACACTTTACACCTTGGCCACGGCCATCCTATTAAGTCTAGCCAGTTTGGCCGGCGTAGCACAAAGCATCTTCGACAAAAATTTCACGGGCACGCAAAAAGAGTACTTTGCGGACGGCAAACCAAAGTACGAAATCACCGTGATCAAAGGTAAAAAGCAAGGCCTGGAAACATTTTGGTATGCCAGTGGCAAACTTTACATTCAGACCCATTACCTAGACGACAAAGAAGACGGGGTATGGAAGCAATGGTATGAAAATGGCCAACTAAAATTGGCTGCCCACTACAAAGCCGGCTTGGAGCACGGCAGCTTCACGCAATGGTATGACGATGGGCAAATGCGCGTGCAGGCTGAATTTATTAACGGAAAAAAAGAAGGCTTAGAAACCGCCTGGAACAAAGACGGCAGCGTGCGCTACCAGACCCTTTACGCTAACGGCAACCCAGTCACGCCAGCTCAACCATAAGCTTGTTTTAGGAAACCCTTTATGCAACAGCCCTCACCTCAACAACCGGCTTTTTTTGCCAGCACCCTAGGCTACCTCGGCTTATTGCCTTTTGTTATTCCCACGCTATTGCTGGTATACGACGGTCCGCATACGGCCTTGTGGTTGCATTTTTTAATGACTTACGCGGCGGTGATACTGAGCTTTGTTGGGGCCTTGCATTGGGCATTTGCCATGACCTTGGCGGATTTGACGCTTAATCAAAAGCGCTGGGGCTTTGCTTGGAGCATCATTCCAGCATAGTCGCATGGGTCGCGTTATTCATCGCCAGTTTTAACGGCATGCTAGTCATGGCAGCCTTTTTTGCCGGCAATTTTATGCAAGATGCCTACCTCGCCAAAAGCGTAGGCATGCCAAGTTGGTACATGCGCTTGCGCTTTCATTTGAGTTTTGTCGCCGCCAGCTGTTTGATCATCGCTGCTGCTTTGACCCTTAGCATTTAGCCCAGTCTAGTCGGCTTCCGACTTGAGGATAGCCGACCCCACGATGGCCCAATATTTTGAAAAGCGTTTTAAGTCTTTTGCAGTGATCTTTTTGGCTAGCTCAGCATCGTAGGCTAGCGGTTCGGCTAGGTAGTCGACTTGGTAAGCTTGCAGCAAGCCTTTTAAGGTAAGATTAGGTGTGTTTTGTGTGACGATATTTGCCGCGCCCAACGACTCTAGCACATCACTTGTGTGACCGACCCACACTTCCACTTCCGGCATCTCCATCAAACAATCGGCGATAAATTGCAATCGATGCAAAGCCCATTCATGCTGTAGATCCGAGTCAAAAACAAACACTTGTCTGTGTGGCATGGCATAACAAGCGTTCTCGCTAGAGAGCATTTCATCGTGAAATAATACGATAGTGTGTTGACCGGCAATGCTAGGGCTAGGCTTATGCGTGGGCTTTTTGTAAACTTTTACTGGCGCGCTGCTGGATTCAAACAAGCGTTCGCTCAAGGCCTCGTAGCTGTCATCAAACGGGCAAGCTGCTTGGCAATTTTGGCAAAATTGATTCGCGCTGTATTTGCTTAAATTTTCTTTATTAAAGAAATACGGCTTGCTGCCAAAAGTCGACGCCACCCATTGCCAAGATAAATTGTTCGAGGCCTGATCGCCATCCAATAGCAAGCGCTGCATCCAACTGGCGCCTGCACGCCAATCCACGCCTCGCCAATGCACCATGTAACTGGCCAACCACATACGAGCGTGGTTATGCAAATAGCCGCTTTGCTTTAGCGTTTGCACAAAGTGATCCATGCAAGGCAAGCCGGTGGCGGCCGTCTGCACGTCATCGCTCACGGCCAGTCTGCGCAAACGCACTTTTTCTGGCTCCATCTCTGAAGCTATGGCATGGCCGTTTGCGTACCAGACTTTGCGCCAATAATCGCGCCAGGCAAATTCAAATAAGAGCTTGTCTGCGCCGCTACTAGCCAACCGCTTGGTCGCCTGAATAGCTTCACCTAGATTTACGCAGCCGTGGCGCAAATAAGGCGACAATCGCGTGACTTGACCATCCAAGAAATTACGGTTTTTGCCATAGGCAAGCGGTTGCATTTGCGCCAGCCTGCGCAAGCCCTCGGCGCGACCACCCGGCCAAGCTTGCGTCAAATCATCGCCCGCATGCGAGCTAAACAGCGAACGAATTAGCTGCAAACGCTGCTGGCGATCGGCTGGCAAAGTAATGGCAAAAGGCGGCGTGGCTGTCGTCATGGCTGGCTTAATTCAATAAAAAAACTATAAGGCATCGCTATTTTGCAAAATAATTTGCGCGTGTTCGATTATGCGCTGTTGGTCTTCCGGACTGATTTTAGCCAAGTTGGCGGTCATCAAGCGGGTGCGCGGGTTCTTTTGAAACGTCGCTTGGTGTTTAATCAAAAAATGCCAGTATAAATTGGTCATCGGGCATGCTTGCTCACCGTAACGCAGCTCGGGTTTGTAAGGGCAACGGTCGCAATAATTGCTCATGCGTTTTACGTAGGCGCCGCTCGCCACATACGGCTTGCTAGTAAAGCGGCCACCGTTAGCAAACAAAGCCATGCCCGCTACATTGGGCAACTCCACCCATTCAATCGCGTCCACGTAAACCGCCAAATACCAATCGGAAACCTGCTTGGGCGAAAGCTCGGCCAACAAAGCGAAATTACCGGTAATCATCAGGCGTTGAATGTGGTGGGCGTATCCGTATTTCAGCGTTTGGCCGACGGTATCTTGCATACAATGCATCTTGCTTTGCCCGGTCCAATACCAACTTGGCAAGGGTCGATGGTGTTGGTAATGGTTGGCCTCGGCCATGGCCGGCATGTCTAAGTAATACATGCCGCGTATGAATTCGCGCCAACCGACTATTTGCCGAACAAAGCCTTCCACGGCTGCCAAATCCAAGGCCTGTTCTTGGTAAGCATGCAACACCCGCTCTATGACTTCCCTAGGATTAAGCAGTTTTAAATTTAAACTGCTGGCCAGGACAGCATGCCAGCCAAACGGGGTTTGCTTCCACATGGCATCTTGGTGCGCGCCAAATTGCGCCAGCCTATGGCACACAAAATGCTCCAATGCGTCCAAGGCCTGCTCACGCGTGACCGGCCAAGCAAACTGCGCCAGCTCGCCCGGGTGTTTGGGGTATTGTTTTTCGACAAAATCGAACACCTCGCGGCTAATGGCATCGGGCTCAAAACCCAATGGGTCGTTAATTAAGCCTGGGCCATGTTTCGAATACGGCTTTCTATTTTGCTCATCAAAGTTCCACTGGCCACCCACAGGTTGGTCATGCGCATCGATCAAAATGCCGTGCTTTTTGCGCATGGCGCGATAAAAATACTCCAAGCGCAGCTCTTTCTTATCCGCGGCCCACGCGCGAAACTCGGCGTTGCTGCAATAAAAATGCGTGTCATCGGGCATGTGCAAATGCACGTTTAAGGTTGAGGCCAAGTCCGTGATGGCCGACTTTAATCGCCATTCGCCCGGCTCCACGCAGCACAAATGGGTGGCCTGCATGGTTTGCAGTTTTTCTTTGAGCACTTGCGTTATGCTCAACTTGGATTCTCTTATGTAAGTCAGCGGGTAACCCTGCTCATGCAGGGTTTGAGCGAAATGCCGCATGGCGGATAAAAATAATGCAATCTTAGCCTTGTGCGACCAAACATAATCCGACTCGTGTTGCGACTCTATCATGATGATTTCGTCTGTTTCGGCGTCGAAATGCTTTAACAAGGGGCTGTCCAAAGTCAGCTGATCACCGAGGATGAGAACTAATCTTTTCATGGTTAATGGTGCTTTAAGGATCGGAGACAGTGAGGTTTTTTTAGGGGTTTATTTAACGATTTGCTTTCGGACTGCCGCACGCAAAAAAAGTGCGTTTAACCAACACGGGAATGTTAGACGAAGAATGCCGCTATTCGCAGGCTGGATGTTAGCCAAGGCGATATACTTAGGGCTAAGGAGTGCTTTTAGACCGTATCAATTGATCTAAACTTGGGGACAAATTGGATAAGAATAACGTTGAAGTGACGGGGCAACAAAGGCTAAAGAACAAAACCTTGTGCAGTTGCCCTATCATCGTAAACGCCTGGGATCATTAAATAGAATAATGATCTATATCCTGTTTGCCACATTCAAACTCATTAAAAGAGATCAATGAGAGTAAGTGACGCTTTTTTATTAGCGGCGTTTTTCTTGAACATTGGCATTTCTGCCAAGAACAACCCCAACAATGGCTAATATAAAACACCCCAAACCTAGAAAGAAAATTGCTACATCAGGCATGATTTAGTCCTTTCTACTAGTTAATTCAGCGTAAATAGCAAAAGTTAGAATCGAGGGGATCCAGGTTGATGTGAATAAAGCTTCATCTTTTTGCCCGGTGAACCACAAATACCCAGTGGTTACAAATGCAATAAATACAGATAAAAAAATGCAAATTTCAGACATTTTTCGCATGACTACTCCTTAATAAACTGCTGTTAATGATCGTCTTTCCAAAATCCCCAAGTAGCACAGGCCAGGAAAAAAACGGCCAGTGATGCGTGCGCTCTTAAATCCGTTTCGCCATGAATTTTGACCATAAATGGGACTATCTTAAATAACCCAAAAAATAACCAAAGTGTGGCCAAGATTGATAGTGAAAAACTAATTTTTGCAAATACTTTTCTCATGTTGGCCCTCTAACTATCCCTTAGTATACATTAATACTATCAAAATCAAGTCAATCGCCACGCCTAGACTGCAGTCTTTTTAAATAGGCAATGGGATGGAATGTTTTTTACTGCACGGGTGGTCTTGTTATTCAACGCAGGCTTGCTTATATGCTAGTAAGAAGAGATCAGACGATGGCTGCGTAGTCTGGACGAAGTCTGGGAGACTGAAATTGAAAACGGCCTCTAGGACTGATGCCCTAGAAGCCGCTTGGATATTGGTAGGGCGTGCGGGGATCGAACCCACGACAAACGGATTAAAAGTGTCGAGGCTCTGTTCTAG
>CALFXV010000025.1 GCA_937957775.1 uncultured Methylotenera sp.
GGCTGCAGTTTGAGTGGCGAAATGGCATAGTAGACTAGGCCTGCTAGCAAGGCTCCTGTCAGAAAAAACGATAGCCATAGCCATTTTTTGATACGTTTAATCATGTGATAGTAACGCCCTAAAGTTTTTAGCAAGGGCTTGTTGTGGCCAAGAGGCGTTTTGAATAGACCTCACTTGAAAGACCCCAAATAAGCTGTTGCATATAAGCACTTCATCGGCTTGCATTAAACGCGCTAAGGGCAATTGAGTGACTTGAACGGTTAAATTTAATACGCTAGCTAAGCTTAAAATTCTTTCGCGCGTGATGCCGGAGACGCCGCATTGCATCAGGTCTGGTGTTAGCAATTGATTGCCGTAGCGAGCGAATAAATTGGCCATGGTGCATTCAATGGCATTATCCTGCTGATCCAATAATAGCCCATCAAATGCCGCGTCATCACGCCATTCCATACGCGCCATAATGTTTTCTAGGCGATTTAAGTGTTTAATGCCGGCTAATTTGGGTTGTGCTGCTAGCCGTAGTTCACACAAATGCAAATCTACCCCAGTCGTATACGTGTCTGGCGCGTAGCTTGGCATGGTCGATTGAATTAATATGCGGCTAGGACAGGTGACTGCAGGCGTCTTATAGCCACGCTCCCCTTCCCCTCTGGTAATGATGATTTTTGCAACGCCTAGCTTATTGCTTTCTAGGTCAGGCTCAACAAGCAGTTGCACAAAGTCGTGCATAAGCAAATCGGCACTTGGGCATACAATGCCTATGGCGGCACAGTCAGCCACCAGTTTCTGGTAATGCAGCGGCCAACAAACCGGCATGCCGCCTTTGGTTTGCATGGTGCGAAAGACGCCGTCCCCATATGCCAAGCCGCGATCTAATGGCTTTATGGTTTGGCTTAAATCGCCATCAATTATATAAGAAGGTCTAGCTTGCATAGCCATAATTAAACCATAGAACCATGCGTACACTCGCTATCCATGGCTCAAATTAACAAAAAAGCCTGTGATCGGAAAAATCACAGGCTAGATGCAGTTCAGCACAGCGGCCAATTTATATTTTTTTGAATACTAAACTGCCGTTTGTGCCACCAAAACCAAAATTGTTTTTCAAGGCGTAGTTAATTTTAATGTCGCGGGCGGTATTGGCGCAGAAATCCAAATCGCATTCTGGATCTTGGTTAAAGATGTTAATGGTTGGCGGTGAAACTTGATTGTAAACAGACAAAACCGTGAATACGGACTCCAGACCACCCGCCCCGCCTAGCAAATGCCCGGTCATGGATTTGGTTGAATTAACCAATAACTTGTAGGCATGCTCACCAAATGCGGCTTTAATAGCGTTGGTTTCATTGGCATCACCGAGTGGCGTCGATGTGCCGTGCGCATTGATAAATTGAATCTCACTGGGGTCTATACCTGCATTATTCATCGCATTCACCATTGATCGGCGTGGCCCATCCATATTTGGCGCTGTCATGTGATAGGCATCAGCACTCATGCCATAGCCGCTAAGCTCTGCGTAAATTTTTGCGCCACGTTTTTTGGCATGTTCGTATTCTTCTAGCACCATAACGCCGGCACCTTCGCCAATAACAAAACCGTCCCGGTCTTTATCCCAAGGCCTACTTGCTGTTGCTGGGTCATCGTTGCGTGTGGACAATGCCCTGGATGCAGCAAAGCCACCTACAGTCAATTGCGTGATGGCTGATTCAGCGCCTCCCGCAATCATGACATCGGCGTCGCCATACTCTATCATGCGCGATGCGTCACCGATGGAATGCGTGCCTGTGGTGCAGGCTGTAACAATAGCGACGTTGGGGCCTTTCAAACCGAAAATAATGCTCAAATTACCTGAAATCATGTTGATAATGGTGCCAGGTATAAAGAAGGGGGATATTTTGCGTGGACCGGATTCTTTATAAAGCACATCGGTGTCTTCAATAAGCTGTATGCCGCCTATGCCGGAACCTATGGACACCCCTATGCGCTCTGCATTTTCTTCCGTCACTTCTATGCCCGAGTCTTTAAAGGCTTCTATGCCAGCCGCCAAGCCATACTGGATGAATGTATCCATGCGCCTGGCATCTTTGGCTGAAATGAAATCTTCCGCATTAAAGTCTTTAACTTCACCGGCTATGGTTGAAGTAAAAGCCGTCGTGTCAAATTTAGTGATCTTTGAGATACCCGATTTTCCGGCGACCAGATTAGTCCAGGCTGTATTCACACCAATACCAACTGGTGACACGACCCCAAGGCCGGTAACGACAACACGACGTTTATTTGCTGGTTTAGACATAAGAATAGGCTCTTAGAAAAAGTTAACCCAGAAATCTTAGACAAAAATTGTTAAATGATTTCTGGGTTTTAATGCGACGCTGCTACTAATGTGTACTTCCTTGCGCATAAGCAAGCTCTCAGTAACGTGCTTACATTTGAATTTATTTTAGGTTGGTATTGATGTAATCAATCGCTAATTGAACCGTAGTGATTTTTTCCGCTTCTTCGTCTGGGATTTCGCAGTCAAATTCTTCTTCTAGCGCCATTACCAGTTCAACAGTATCAAGCGAATCGGCACCTAAATCATCTACAAATGATGATGAGTTTTTAACATCAGCTTCATTTGCACCTAGTTGTTCAGCAACAATTTTTTTAACGCGTTGTTCGATGTCAGACATCTAATTACCCCTTTTAATAAAAAATAGCCGTGTTTATCTAACAAGTCAGCTAAGTTGATATTCTACCAAAACTCGGCAAAAATATATAAAAACTTTTTAAACCATCAGCATGCCGCCGTTAACGTGTATGGTTTCGCCGGTGATATAAGCGGCAGCTGGCGAAGCTAAAAATGCCACTGTGGCTGCGATTTCTTTCACTTGACCTAATCGTCCAACGGGAATGCGTGCCAACATCTTATTGGCAATGTCTTCAGGCAGGTCTGCGGTCATGTCGGTTTCTATGAAACCCGGCGCAACGCAGTTAACGGTTATGCCGCGGCTGCCAACTTCGGCAGCCAGCGATTTCGTAAAACCCGTCATGCCAGCTTTTGCTGCGGCGTAATTGGTTTGCCCTGCATTGCCCATGTGCCCCACAACCGAAGATATGCTGATAATGCGTCCTACCCTAGCTTTCATCATAGGCCTTAGAACGGCCTGGCTCATACGAAACACCGAGCTTAGGTTGGTGCTGATAACGTCATTCCAATCTTCGTCTTTCATGCGCATTAGCAAGGTGTCGCGGGTGATGCCGGCATTGTTGACTAATATACTAACGTCACCGTATTTTTCTGCGATGGCATTTAATGTCGCTTCAACCTGCTCGGCTTGGTTAACATCCATCGCCATACCCTCACCTTTGATACCATTAGCGGAAAAATGGTTGCTGATAGACGCGGCACCCGCCGCCGATGTTGCCGTGCCAATAACCGTGGCGCCAAGTTCACCCAGCGCCAATGCAATCCCTGCTCCTATGCCGCGGCTAGCGCCTGTAATTAAAGCAATTTGTCCGGTTAGCATATTAAGTCCTTGTTTAAATTAACTATTATATTAAATAAAATGCTTACAAAAGCGCCTTGAATTCTTGCATGCTTTCATTACTGGTTAATGCTGTGCATGAAAAATCCGCTGCTATACGTTTTGTAAGGCCTGCCAGCACTTTGCCTGGGCCGCACTCGGCGCCATGCAATATGCCTTGATCGTATATGGCTCGCACTGTCTCTACCCAACGCACCGGGCTGTATAACTGCTGCACCAGTGCGGCTTTTATTTCCGCGCCAGTTTGATGAGCTGATACGTCTGCATTATGCAAAACAGGTATTTGCGGAGTGGTAATCGTGACGCTACTTAAGTAATCAGCTAGCATATCAGCCGCCGGCTGCATTAGTGCGCAATGAGACGGAACGCTCACTGGCAAGGCCACAGCACGTTTTGCCCCTCTCGCTTTGGCCAATGCCATGCCGCGTTCAACGGCCTCTTTATTCCCAGCAATGACCACTTGCCCTGGCGAGTTAAAATTCACGGCTTGTAAAACCTGATTTTCTGCGGCGTCGCTACAAACTTCAGCCACAGCAAGATCGTCCAATCCCAATAGTGCTGCCATTGCGCCTACACCAGCAGGTACCGCATTTTGCATGACCGATGCCCGGTATTGCACTAGCGGCAAACTGTCAGCAAAACTTATTGCTTGGGCTGCAACCAAGGCGGTGTACTAGATCGGAAGAGCACACGTCTGAACTCCAGTCACACAGTGGTATCTCGTAT
>CALFXV010000026.1 GCA_937957775.1 uncultured Methylotenera sp.
TCTGCGTGAAGCGCAGTTAAATTTATCCTACACCACCGTGACCTCGCCGCTAGCTGGCATGGCGGGCCGCTTTGAGTTGTCAGAAGGGGCATTGGTGAACGCCAACACCAGCCTCTTGACCCGTGTATACCAACTCAACCCAATATGGGTGCGCTTTAGTTTGTCCGATAGTGAATTGGCTTTGTTGGGCGGCTATTTGTCGCCAGCCCGAGTCAAACAATTGCACCTCATTTTACCTAACGGCCAAGATTACCCTCAAACAGGCCAGTTAAATTTTGCGGCCAGCAGCATAGACCCGCAATTGGGTACCCAACAATTGCGCGCCAGCTTTGCCAATGCCGACAAGGTCTTGTTGCCTGGCCAGTTTGTTCGCGTGCGCGTCACCACCGGCAGCCGTAAGGGCGTATTTTTATTGCCGCAAACAGCGGTGTTGACCGGCGATCAAGGTAAGTTTGTTTTTGTCGCAGAAAAAAACACCCAAGGCAAAGTAATGGCCAGCGTGCGGCCAGTAGTTGAGGGCGGTTGGCAAGGGCCATCATGGGTTATATTAAGCGGCTTAAAAGCAGGCGAGCAAGTGATTGCCGATAATTTAATCAAGATGCGCCCAGGGGTCGAGGTGTTGCCGCATCCATACCAAGATGCAACGCCACCATCAGCTAAAGCGAAATAGGCTATGACCAAGTTTTTTATCACCAGGCCGATTTTCGCCTCCGTGCTGTCCATTATTATTGTGCTGGCTGGCTTGGCCGCCGCCTTTAAGTTACCCATCGCGCAGTACCCGCAAATTGCCCCACCTACGGTCACCATCACTGCCAGCTACCCAGGCGCGAGTGCCGACACCTTAGCTAAAACCGTGGCCGGCCCAATCGAGGAGCAATTGAGCGGGGTAGACAACCTCTTGTATTTCAATTCCAGCGCCGACTCCAGTGGCACCTTGGTAATCACGGCCACCTTTGAGGTGGGCACCAATGTCGACCAGGCGACTTTTAATGTCAGCAATCGCGTCAACATTGCCAGCCCAAGGTTACCCGATGACGTGAGACGCAACGGCTTGATTGTGCAGAAGAAATCCAATGACATCTTGCTGGTGGTGATGCTAACTTCTAAAGATGCCAAGCACGACAGGTTGTACCTGAGTAATTACGCCACGTTGAATGTCTTGGATGAATTGAAAAGGGTGAAAGGCGTGGGCGACGCCTTGATATTTGGCGGACAAGATTACGCCATGCGTATCTGGTTGCGCCCCGACCGCATGGCGCAGTTGGGTGTCAGCTCCAGCGATGTGGCGGCAGCCATTGCTGCACAAAACAACCAATACGCGGCCGGCAAAATAGGCCAAGAGCCGGCCCCCAGTTCCCAGCAATTGGTTTATACGGTCAGTGCTAAAGGCCGTTTGCTTGATCCTGCTGAGTTTGGCAACATTATTATTCGGGCCGATGGCCCACGTGGTCTACTGTATTTAAAAGACTTGGCCCGCGTTGAATTGGGTGCACAAAGTTACAACGTCACCTCTGCACTGGACGGTCAAGCCGGTGTGGCCATTCCTATCTTTTTACAAACGGGTGCCAATGCTTTGGATACGGCGCAAGGCATCAAAGCCAAAATGGCAGAGTTAACCGGCCGTTTCCCGGCCGGCATGGTTTACACCATCCCTTATGACACCAGTGATTTTGTAAAAGCCACCATAGAAGAGGTGTTTAAAACCTTCGCTGAAGCTTTAGTCTTGGTGGTCTTGGTGGTTTTCTTGTTCCTGCAAAGTTGGCGCGCCACCCTGATTCCCAT
>CALFXV010000027.1 GCA_937957775.1 uncultured Methylotenera sp.
TCACAAGCCTCATTCATTTGCTTCACTATAGATAGCGGAGTGAAAACCTCAGCCTTATCTCGTGTTCTTAAAAGTTGTTCTTCTTTGCTTTTTACAGCACGTGGCTGTATTAAAGTTCCATTCTTACCAGTTACTAAATTGGTGGTAATAGGAGCAAGTGGCGCAAATTTTTCAAGCGATGCGTGGCGACTTATTGGAGCTGGGCGCCGGCACCGGTAAGTTGGCAGCCGACCTATTATTGGCCTTGGCGGACCTAGACTGCTTGCCGCAGCAGTATTTTATATTGGAAGTAAGTGACCACTTACGGCAAGTGCAGTTGGAAACCTTGCAGGCCACCTTGCCCACTGCCTTATTGCAGCGCGTGCAATGGCTGCATGCTTTGCCAGCAGCATTCGAGGGCGTGATCTTGGCTAACGAAGTGTTGGATGCCGTGCCGGTGCACTTGGTCCATGCAACCGAACAGGGTTTGCTTGAGCGTGGCGTGGCGTGGCAGGATGGCTTTGTTTGGCAGGATAAAGCGATAGCGGAAACGCATTTGCTTAGCTTGGCGGAGCAACAGAACTTACCGGTGGGCTACCTGACCGAATTTAGTCCAGCAGCCACGGCCTTGGTCAGCAGTTTGGCGCTAAGCTTGCAGCGAGGCGCGATTATCTTGATTGATTATGGCTTCTCGGCGCGCGAGTATTACCACCCGCAACGCAATCAAGGCACATTGATGTGCCATTATCAGCATCATGCGCACCCTGATCCTTTAGTGAACATCGGTTTGCAAGACATTACTGCCCATGTCGATTTTACTAGTGTTGCCTATGCCGGCGTCAATCATGGCCTCAGTTTGGCCGGCTTTTGCAGTCAAGCCCAATTTTTGATGAATGCCGGCATGCTCAAGCTCATGGCGCAAGTGTCGCCAGAAGACATGCATCGTTATGCCCCCCTCGCCGCTGCGGCTCAGAAATTGCTATCACCCGCAGAGATGGGTGATATCTTTAAAGTCATGGCCTTGACTAAAAACCTGGATACAGACCTCATTGGATTTAGTCAGGGCGATAAATCGCACACTTTATAAGGCCTGCATCAATCAAATTGTTATAATGCCAGCTATGACTAAATTACCTAAGCCCGCCGCCGATAATGCGCCAGATTTAAAAATGCGACCGATACGCAGTTTTGTTTTAAGACAAGGCCGCGTTACCAAAGCGCAAGCCCAAGCCTTGGAAGTTGGGCGACCTAAATTTGCCATAGACTACGCGCCAGGCATGATTAATTTGAATGAAAAATTCCAGCGTCAAGAGAGCAAGAAAATACTGGAAATCGGTTTCGGTATGGGCGAAACCACAGCAAAAATCGCCCAAACTTTGCCCGATTGCGATTTCCTAGCTGTTGAGGTGCACACGCCAGGCGTTGGTGCTCTGCTTAAGTTAATAGATGAGTTTGCGCTCACTAACATACGGATTATTCAGCATGATGTGGTGGAAGTGCTGCATACCATGTTGGCCAATGCCAGTCTGGATGGTATTCATATTTTCTTTCCCGATCCTTGGCATAAAAAGCGTCACCACAAGCGCCGTTTAATCCAAGCCGCCTTCGTTAAACTGCTCTGCAGCAAGTTGCGTGAGGGTGCTTATTTGCATGTCGCTACCGATTGGGAAGAATACGCAATATGGGTAATGGATGTGTTGAAAGCGGAAACGCAATTGCAAAATAGCGCAGTCGAATACGCGGAAAAACCCAGCTACCGTCCACTGACTAAATTTGAAAACCGCGGCATTAAACTGGGTCACGGTGTATGGGACATGGTGTTTACTAAAAAGTAAGGCCACCTAGCAATTGGATTGCTTACTGGGCTTTATCGCCCGTGTCCAAGGCAAACGATTTGCGCACCAAATCTTCCGGTTCCTCGCCAAACAGCCAAGCACCGATTACTTCTTCGGCTTCTTCCACGCCTTGTTTTTTGAGGCTGGAAAAAAGTTGTATGGTGCAGACGCTGTGATAATGATTGCCCCAAGTGTCAATCAACTCTTTGCGCACTCGGTTTAGCGTCAGGTTGGCTTCACCTCGAGATAATTTGTCCGACTTAGTCAGTAAGACGTGCACCGGTTTACCGCTGGGGCAAAACCAATCTAACATCTGCCGGTCTAGAGGAGTAAGTGGGTGGCGGCTATCCATTACTAACACCAAGCCAGCTAAGCTAGATCGCTCGCTTAAGTATCGGGCTAAGACGTTTTGCCAATGCGCGCGCATGGCCTCAGGCACTTTGGCATAACCGTAACCGGGTAAATCGACTAAATGCCTATCGTTACCCAGCGTGAAAAAATTAATCAGCTGCGTGCGGCCAGGTTGCTTGCTGACGAAAGCCAATCGGTTGTGGTTAGCTAGGGTATTGAGCGCGCTGGATTTGCCAGCATTAGAGCGACCGGCAAAAGCCACCTCTATGCCGCTGGCAATAGGTAGGTCGCGTAAGTGGTGTGCTGAAATATAAAAAGCAGCATTTTGAAACAAAGGCATGGTGGTCCGATTCTAGTTTGCTTAATCGCTCTGGATTAAGCGCTGTATATTGCCTTAAGCAAAAAACATAATTTAACAACAGCGAAAAATGCTATCACGAATAGGTCTTTTTCGCTAAAATACCACGTTAATCGATTGAATAATTTAGATTACTGGTATGGCCTTAAGGCAGTTTGCCTTACTTGATTTGATAATTGGGAGTGGAAATGCAATTTTGTCGTGCAATGAAGTTAAGCGCTGTAACAATGACGGCCTTGGTAGCGATGTTGGGCTCAGTTAACAGCGCGGTAGCAGCGGATAAAGCAGTAGCAGCCGTAGCGCCAGTGGAAAAAAATACCGTAGCACAAATAACCAGCACGGTTTGCGCGGCTTGTCATGGAGCCGACGGTAACAGTGTGATTACGCTGAATCCAAAATTAGCCGGCCAACATCCTGAGTATTTGGTCAAACAATTGACCGAATTTAAATCCGGTAAACGCGCCAACGCGGTGATGTCGGGTATGGCAGCCATGCTAAGTGATGAGGACATGAAAGGGGTGGCCAATTATTTTGCCAGTCAAAATATAGTATTGGGTAAAGCCCAATCCAATGGCGTTGGCTCCTTAGGTGAAAAGATTTACCGCGGTGGCATTGCGGCTAACCATGTGCCAGCGTGCGCCGGATGCCATGGCGCAAATGGAGCGGGCCTGCCCAAGCAATTCCCACGATTGTCTGGCCAGCATGCGGATTACACCTTAGCGCAGTTGCGTACCTTCCGTACCGGCGAGCGTGCTAATGCGCCCATGATGATGGCGATATCAAGCAAAATGTCGGATGCGGAAATGGCTGCGGTGGCCGATTACATCCAAGGCCTGCGTTAATTCAAGTTTTTTAAACATAAAAAAAGGCAGCCTTGGCTGCCTTTTTTTATGCCTATTTTTTGTCTGCTGTGGTGTCTTGGCGGCGGAATAAAAAACCGATTATAGTATTATTAAGGTATCATATTTGTCCGCCTACTGCCTTTTTCTTAAGTGCCGTTTTGTGCATGTATTCCTAGGCTTAGCTTAAATTAACCCAGTAAGCGCCAGTATGTTTGATGTTCATCGTTAGATCACAAATTATTTTGGAGAACGACAAGAAAAAACAACAGTTGGGTTTTACCTTGATTGAATTGGCCATCGTTTTGGTCATCATAGGATTGCTGCTTGGGGGCGTGTTAAAAGGTCAGGAGTTGATTAATAGCGCTAAGGTCAAGAGCATGGCGACCGATTTTAAGAACATACAAGTCTACCTGTATGGGTATCAGGATAAGTTTAAAGCCTTGCCTGGAGACGACAGGGCGGCTAGCACTCACTTGGCTGGTGCCGCCAATGCGACTACCGGTGGCACGCCTGGTGATGCCGTCATACAAGGTCTGTATGGGTCCAGCACGGCCACAGAGGAGTCGGTGTTGTTTTGGCAGCATGTCCGTTTAGCCAGTTTGGCCGCAGGCCCCACCGATGTGGCCGCGGAGAATTATTTTCCAGTGAATGCCGACGGCGGCAGGATAGGCATACAAAGCGTGGCCACCTTGGTGGCCGTGACGCCCATCTCCAGCACGGAACCGGCTGGCTTGTCTGGGGCTTATGCGATTTGCTCGGAAGGCGTATTGGGTAAGTACGCCAAACAATTGGACAGCACCATGGACGATGGTGTCGGGGATTCCGGCTCCATGCGTATCGTGGTAAAGGCCACACCCAGCACCGGCGTGGCAGCGCCCGATGACGCTAGCCCATACGTGGTGTGCTTGGCTTTTTAGCTCAGCTTAAACAAGCTCACTTACAGGAAAAAATAGCCCATTAAGTTGGGCTTTTTTATGCCGGCTGATATCGCTTTTGACTATGAAACGTCTTGCTTAGATGCTAAATTGTTTTAGAATAGGGACTTAATAAAAAGCCCATCAACCCACCGCGTAATTCATGACCTCTAACATAGTAGAAATTGATAACCTTTCCTTTGGCTACAAAGGACGTTTGCTGCATAAAGGCATCAACATGGTCTTTCCACGTGGCAAGGTGATCGCCATCATGGGCGGCAGCGGCAGTGGTAAAACCACCCTATTGCGTTTAATTGGCGGGCAAATTAAGCCCAGTCATGGCGAGGTGCGGGTAGATGGCGACGTGGTGCACAAGCAAGATCGCGAAGGCATCTATACCCTGCGGCGAAAAATGGGCATGCTGTTTCAGCACGGCGCCCTGTTCACGGATTTATCGGTGTTTGACAACGTGGCTTTCCCCATGCGCGAGTTGACGGATTTGCCTGAAGCCATGATTAGGGATTTGGTGTTGATGAAATTAAATGCCGTGGGCTTGCGTGGCGCCCATCAGTTTATGCCGGCTGAATTATCCGGCGGCATGGCAAGGCGGGTGGCGCTAGCTCGGGCCATCGCCTTGGACCCAGCCATCATTATGTACGATGAGCCTTTTGCTGGATTGGACCCGATTTCCATGGGCGTGATATGCGCGCTTATCCGCAGTTTAAATGACGCTTTAGGCGCCACCTCGATTATCGTCTCGCACGATGTAAAAGAGACCTTTTTGATTGCCGATTACGTGTATTTTGTGGCCAATGGTGAAGTCGCAGCAGAAGGCACGCCGGAGGATTTAATGCAATCCAAGCTGCCTTTTGTGCATCAGTTTGTGCACGGGGATAAAGACGGTCCCGTGCCATTTCACTACCCTGCAGCCGATTACCGTTCTGAACTATTGCAAGCAAGCTCAGGCCAAAAAGGGTAAGACTAGACACCATGATGAAATCCAAGCTTATGCTTAGTATGCTTCGCCACCTGCGTGGCATGGGCCACCGCATGATAGAGCGCACTTGGCGCTTGGGCGCGGGGGCCAGATTATTCTTCTTGGCCATCGTCTATTCCGGCGAGAGTTTTAAGCGCTTTCATTTAACCTTGCGTGAAATCTATTTCACCGGCGTCATGTCGCTACTGATTATTATCGTATCGGCTTTTTTTGTCGGCATGGTGCTGGCCTTGCAAGGCTACAACACCTTGCAAAAATACGGCTCATCGGAAGCCATAGGCGTACTAGTGGCCTTGGCATTGGTGCGCGAATTGGGCCCTGTGGTTACCGCTTTACTGTTTGCCGGCCGCGCTGGCACGGCCATTACTGCGGAAATCGGTTTGATGAAAACCACCGAGCAATTGTCTGCCATGGAGATGATGGCAGTTAACCCAATTGCACGTGTGGTGGCGCCGCGTTTTTGGGCCGGGGTGATTTCCATGCCCATACTCGCGTCTATTTTTTCCATGGTCGGCATATTGGGTGGCTACTTGGTAGCTGTGCCATTGATAGGGGTGGACGACGGGGCATTTTGGTCGCAAATGCAGGCCAACGTGGATTTTAGTGCCGACATCGTCAATGGCGTGATTAAAAGCCTGGTATTCGGTGTGGTGTGCACCATGATTGCTTTGTTTGAAGGGTTTGATGCGCCACCTACAGCCGAGGGGGTGAGCCGAGCCACCACCCGTACGGTGGTGATATCGTCCTTAACGGTATTGGGTCTGGATTTTATTTTAACGTCTTTTATGTTGGTCGTATAAGCGCTGAGTCAGTGATTTGAGGGAGTATATAAGTGGATAGAACAACGCTGGATTTATGGGTAGGTATTTTTGTGGCCATTGGGGTGGCCGCGCTATTTGGCTTGGCGATGAAAGTGGGCAATTTAACGTCCAGTAAGATAGGCCCCACCTACACCGTCACCGCTGCATTTGATAATGTCGGCAGTCTGAAGCCGCATGCGCCTATCAAGAGTGCTGGTGTCGTGGTTGGCCGTGTCGATAATATTGTCTTTAACAGTGAAACTTATGAGGCCATCGTGACACTCAATATAGACGAGCGTTATGCGTTTCCTATAGACACCTTTGCCAATATTTATACCGCCGGTTTGTTGGGTGAGCAGTACATTGGTTTGGAAGCCGGAGGCGATGAAGAGGTGTTGAAAAATGGTGATAAAATAGATAAAACTCAAGATGCCATTGTGCTAGAGAAAATGATCAGTCAATTTTTGTTTAACAAGGCCTCTGAAACCGAAGCAAAAGCCGAGGTTAAAGCGGCGCCGCCTGTAGGGGCCGAGCTGGATATACTGAAATAAGGATAGCAATGAAAGCCATAGTAAAAATCTTATGCCTAGCAGGCTTGGCGCTATTTGCCAATTTCGCCATGGCCAACATAGACATGGCGCCGGATGCATTGGTTAAACAAACGGCCGACGACGTCTTGACCATAGTCAAAAATGACAAAGACATACAAGCCGGTAACCAACAAAAATTGTTCGCCGTGGTGGAAGAGAAAATCTTACCAAACTTTGACTTTGATCGTGTTTGCCGCATGGTGCTGGGCAAAAATTGGAAGTCAGCCAGCCCGGAGCAGCAAGCTTTGTTTCAAAAAGAATTTCGCAGTCTGTTGTTGCGCACTTACGCCACTGCATTAGGAAAATACCGCGATCAGGTTATTGAATACCGCCCTATGCAAACCGACGCCAGCGAAAAAAACGTCACGGTAAAAACGCAAATTATTCAAAAAGGTGGCCAACCGATTGCCGTCGATTACAGCTTGGTCAAAGGCCCCACTGGTTGGAAAGTCTATGACATCACTATCGAAAGCGTCAGTTTGGTGACCAATTACCGCAGTCAATTTAGCAGCGAAATTCGCCAAAACGGTTTAGACAGTCTGAATAAGAAGTTAGGCGATAAAAACGCTGCTGCCGAGGTGAAGCGTTAAGCTTGAGCGGCATGGCAATCAAAGCACCCAGTAAAATTGAACAACATGGCAACACTTGGCGAATTGCCGGTGACGTGCTGATGGATAATGCCAATTTCATCCTGCAACAAAGTCGCGCCTTGTCCATGGGTGATGAATTTTTAGTGGATTTTTCTGCCGTCAATAAAGTCGATACGGCTGCGCTCAGTCTAATGATGGAATGGCAACGACGCGCTGCTACATCTTCCTCTCGTGTTGGCTTTGCTAATTTGCCAGTGAATTTAACCCGATTGGTATCGTTGTATGGCTTGACCGATTTTGTGCCGGTTAGCCAGCTTTAACCTGCGCTCAAAACCAACTGCTGTTTGCGCTTCCCCGTTTCTCAAGGGCTTGTATAAAAGCAAGCCCTTATTTATTAAGGCTTAAGCTGTCTGCATAATATGACTACCGCCATAAAAATTAATCGCATCCATAAGCATTTTGGCGCCTTGCATGCCTTAAAAGGCATCGATTTGAACATAGAGCAGGGTGAGTTTTTTGCTCTGCTTGGCCCAAATGGCGCGGGCAAATCAACCTTAATCAACATCTTGGCCGGTCTTATTAAGCCAAGCTCGGGCGACATCTCGGTGCTGGGTTTTGATGTGGTTGAGCAGTACCGCCAAGCCCGGCAATTGTTGGGCATAGTCCCACAAGAGTTGGTTTTTGATCCCTTTTTCAATGTACGAGAAATGCTGCGCTTTCAAGCCGGTTATTTTGGCCGAGGGCCGGAGAACGATGCGTGGGTGGATGAGATATTAGTGGGCTTGGGTCTGGCCGATAAAGCCAATACCAACATGCGCAAGCTTTCCGGTGGCATGAAGCGTCGGGCGCTGATAGCCCAAGCACTGGCACATAAGCCGCCGGTGATCGTCTTGGATGAGCCTACCGCCGGCGTCGATGTTGAATTGCGGCAAACCATGTGGGCGTTTATTAAAAAGCTCAATCGCGAGGGCCATACTATTATCCTGACCACGCATTACCTGGAAGAAGCGGAAACCTTATGCAACCGCATAGGCATGATGAAGCAAGGTGAATTGGTGGCATTGGATAGCACGGCGAATTTGCTGAATAAATTTGCCGGAAAAAAATTGAGTTTAACCTTGGGTGAGGTCAGCTTGCCCGAAGCGATACGGCCCATGCTGAGGGGCCAAGAAAAGGGCGTGTACACGTTTGCTTTGACTGATATGGCTCAAATTGAATTGGTTTTATCCAGCTTGCGCACGGCTAATATTGCTGTGGCTGATATGCAATTGCATGAAGCCGACCTCGAAGAGGTATTTCTATCATTGGTGGGTAAACAATAATGCCGGCCTTAAACAAACTGCGGGATGCATACATGAGCGCGACGACGATCAGCCCTAAATACCGTGGCCCATGGACATTGTTGAAAAAAGAGATGCTGCGTTTTTGGCGGGTTGGTTTTCAAACAGTGGCGGCGCCGGTGATTACCGCTTTGCTGTATTTATTGATTTTTTCGCACGTGCTAGAAGGCCGTGTGCAAGTATACCAAGACGTGCCATACACGGTTTTTTTGATACCAGGCTTGATCATGATGTCGGTCTTGCAAAATGCTTTTGCGAACAGTTCATCGAGTTTGATTCAGTCCAAAGTGATGGGTAACCTGATTTTTGTTTTATTAACGCCCTTAACGCACCTGCAGTTCTTTTGTGCATTTTTATGCGCGGCCATTATTCGCGGCTTAGTCGTGGGTTTGTGCATTTATTTAGTGGCCGTGTGCTTTGTTGATTTGCCGATAAGCCACCCTGGCATGATAGTGGCGTTTGCTATATTGGGCAGCGCATTATTGGGTACTTTTGGCATTATTGCAGGTATCTGGGCCGATCGATTTGATCAGATGGCGGTTTTTCAAAACTTTATCATCATGCCTCTGTCTTTCTTGTCCGGGGTTTTTTATTCCATCCATTCTTTGCCGCCGTTTTGGCAAAGCGTCTCGCACCTCAACCCATTTTTCTACATGATTGATGGTTTTAGGTATGGGTTTTTTGGTCAGGCGGACATTTCACCTTGGATCAGCTTGTGCATCGTCAGCACAGCCTTCTTACTGTTGGCATGGAGCACCTTAAAAATGCTAAAATCCGGTTATAAATTAAGAGCCTAAACCGCTAGGCTAAATTAAAAAGGCGATATCAAGGTGTTAACAGCAGCGCAATTACAGTCTTACATTACCCAGCATTTGGCTTGTGAATACATCAAAGTCATGGGTGACGATGGCACCCATTTTGAGGCGGTGTTGGTCAGTGCTGCTTTTCTAGGAAAAAGCCGGGTTCAGCAACATCAATTGGTCTACGCCGCGCTCGGTGACAGGATGCGTGAGGAAATTCACGCTTTGTCTATGCAGACCTATACCCCAGAGCAATGGGCTAATCAACCTTGAATTCTTGAACATTTTTATTAAATACAAGTAACGGAGCAGCATATGGACGCACAAGCACAAATCAAGCAAACGGTCACTAGTAACAAGGTGGTGCTGTATATGAAAGGCAGTCCCAAATTTCCGCAATGTGGTTTTTCTAATTTGGCCACGCAGATTTTAGATGCGTGCCAAGCAAAATACTTTGCTGTTGACGTGTTGGCTGATCAAGCTGTTCGTGAAGGCATTAAAGTCTACGCCAATTGGCCGACCATTCCGCAGTTGTATATCAACGGTGAGTTTGTTGGCGGTTCAGATATCATGCGTGCAATGTATGAAAACGGAGAGCTTCAAACGATGTTAGAAGCAGCAAAGTAATTGGATAAATTAATTATACAAGGCGGCAACCGCCTCAATGGCGTGGTCACCGTTTCTGGTGCTAAGAATGCTGCTTTGCCGATATTATGCGCCGCATTACTAGCAGAAACGCCCTTGCACTTAACCGGGGTGGCGGCATTAAAAGACATTGCTACCACCATTAAATTGCTGGATACCATGGGCGTGAAAATAGCCCGTAAAGGCAGTCAAGTTAGCTTGGATGCAAGTGACGTGGCGTCTTTCGAGGCTACTTATGAAATGGTAAAAACCATGCGTGCCTCCATATTGGTATTGGGCCCATTGTTGGCGCGTTTTGGTACGGCTCGCGTGTCCTTGCCAGGTGGTTGTGCCATCGGTTCTAGGCCGGTGGATTTGCACATCAAAGGCTTGCAGGCGATGGGCGCGGCCATCCACATTACCCATGGTTACATCCAGGCCAGCACCTTGCATTTGCCGAATCGCCGGTTGCAAGGCGCGCGCTATTACATGGACATCGTGACCGTTACCGGCACAGAAAATTTAATGATGGCAGCGGCTTTGGCTGAAGGCACGACGGTGCTAGAAAATGCCGCAAAAGAACCGGAAGTAATCGATTTGGCCGAGATGCTGATTAAGATGGGTGCCAACATCAGCGGTGCCGGCACGGACGTGATTACCATCGTTGGTGTAGAAAAATTGCATGGCACTGAACACAATGTGGTGTGTGACAGAATTGAAGCGGGCACATACATGGTGGCCGCAGCGATGGCTGGCGGCGAAGTCAAATTGCTCAATGCTAGGGCCGATTTGCTTGATGCGGTGATAGAGAAGTTACGTGAAGCCGGTGCCACGGTGACCAGCGATAAAGACAGCATTACCGTCAAAAGCGACGGCAAACTTAAGGCCGTTAACATACGCACGGCACCGCACCCGGCTTTCCCGACCGATATGCAAGCGCAGTTTATGGCGCTAAATGCCGTGGCCAGTGGCGTAGCAAAAGTGACTGAAACCATCTTTGAAAACCGCTTCATGCATGTACAGGAAATGCAACGCATGGGCGCGGACATCAGTATAGACGGCAACACCGCCTTGGTTAAAGGGGTCGCCACATTGGATGGCGCGACCGTGATGGCCACCGATTTGCGTGCATCCGCCAGTTTGGTGTTAGCCGGCTTGGTTGCACGTGGCGAAACCGTGGTTGAACGCATCTACCATCTAGATCGTGGTTATGAAAATCTAGAAGCAAAATTAAACGCATTGGGCGCCAATGTGAAACGAGTTTAAGCATGATAACCATCGCACTTTCTAAAGGCCGTATTTTTGAGGAAACCACGCCCTTGTTGGCCGCCGCCGGCATCCATGCCTTGGAAGACCCGGAATCCTCACGCAAATTAATATTGCCGACTAATCGCGACGACGTACGCTTGATTATTGTGCGGGCTTCCGATGTGCCTACTTACGTGCAATACGGTGCAGCCGATTTGGGCATAGCCGGCAAAGACGTATTGGATGAGCATGGCGGTGAAGGCTTGTATCAACCTATTGATTTGCAAATAGCCAAATGCAAAATGATGGTGGCGGTGCGCGAAGACTTTGATTATTTCGCCTCGATACGCAGTGGGGCTCGCCTTAAAGTCGTGACTAAGTATGTAAACACCGCCCGTGAGCATTTTGCCGCTAAAGGCATGCACGTGGATTTGATCAAGCTATACGGTTCCATGGAGCTTGGGCCTTTGGTGGGTTTGGCCGACGTGATAGTGGATTTGGTAAGCACCGGTGGCACACTGCGGGCCAACAAACTTAAAGCGGTAGAAGAAGTGGGTGACATCAGTTCGCGCTTGGTGGTCAATCAAGCTTCACTTAAATTGAATCGCGATAAAATTCAACCGATTATGCAGGCGTTTATAAGCGCCATTTCTGCCAAGTAAACGATTTTTAATTAAGTCATTAATAAGATTAGGTTAGATTTATGAGTATAAATATTAGACGTTTCTCCACCAGCGATAGCGATTTTGACGCTAAATTGCAGGCCTTATTGGCCTTTGAAACGGCCCAAGACGACAGCGTGGACGAGGTGGTGGCAGGCATATTAAAAGACGTCAAAAAACGCGGCGACGCCGCTGTGTTGGAGTACACCCAGCGTTTTGATAAAACCACGGCCAGCACATTAAGCGAACTGGAAATCAGCAAACAAGATTTGGATGCGGCATTAAAAGCCTTGCCGGCTGATCAACGTGCTGCCTTGCAAGTAGCGGCCGATAGAGTGCGCTCTTACCACGAAAAGCAATTAATGAGCTCCTGGAGTTATGAGGAGCAAGACGGCACTTTGCTAGGTCAGCAAGTGACTTCATTAGACCGAGTCGGCTTGTATGTGCCAGGGGGCAAGGCTGCTTACCCTTCATCGGTATTGATGAATGCCATCCCAGCCAAAGTGGCCGGCGTGAAAGAATTGATCATGGTGGTGCCTACGCCTAATGGTGAGCGCAACCAGTTGGTGTTAGCTGCGGCGGCGATTTCTGGCGTGGACCGGGTGTTTTGCATAGGCGGCGCGCAAGCCGTTGGCGCCTTGGCTTACGGCACGCAAACCGTACCCCAGGTAGATAAAGTGGTGGGTCCAGGTAACGCTTACGTGGCAGCTGCTAAGCGGCGCGTGTTTGGTGTGGTTGGCATAGACATGGTGGCCGGCCCATCGGAAATTCTGGTTATCTGCGACGGCAAGACCAACCCAGATTGGGTGGCGATGGATTTATTTAGTCAAGCCGAGCACGATGAGTTAGCGCAAGCCATTTTATTGAGCCCAGATGCCGACTTTTTACAAAGCGTGCAAGCCAGCATAGACAAGTTGTTGGCAGACATGCCACGCAAAGACATCATCAGAACAGCATTGACTGAAAGGGGCGCCTTGATACAGGTGCGCGATCTGGCTGAGGCGGCCAAAATTTGCAACTACATCGCGCCTGAGCATTTGGAATTGTCCATGGACGACCCCTTGGCTTTTAGTTTGAGCATCAAACACGCCGGGGCGATATTCATGGGGCGTAACACCTGTGAGTCGTTAGGAGATTATTGCGCTGGACCCAACCACGTATTGCCAACTTCACGCACGGCGCGTTTTTCTTCGCCGCTAGGGGTATACGATTTCCAGAAGCGTTCGAGCTTAATCATGGTGTCCGAAGCCGGTGCGCAAACCTTAGGTAAGGTGGCCGCGACCTTAGCTTACGGCGAAGGCTTACAAGCGCACGCCAGATCCGCTGAATTTAGGTTGAAGCCAAATAAATGAGTAAATTTTGGAGCGATGTGGTGCATAAGTTAACGCCTTATGTACCGGGTGAACAACCTAAACTGGATAATTTAGTTAAGCTAAATACCAACGAAAATCCCTATGGCCCAAGCCCTAAGGTGTTGGAGGCGCTTAAGTTAGAAGCCGCTGAGTCTTTGCGTCTTTATCCGGATCCCAATTCGGATGCCTTAAAAGCAGCCATTGCTAGCACTTATCAATTGCAAAAGGAAAATGTTTTTGTTGGTAATGGCTCGGATGAGGTATTGGCGCATGCCTTTCAAGCACTGCTAAAACACAGTCGCCCCTTATTGTTTCCAGACATCACTTACAGCTTTTACCCTGTTTATTGTGGTTTGTATGACATCGATTACCAAACCGTGCCCTTATCGGATGATTTTACGATTAAGGTAGAAGATTACGATCAGCCAAATGGCGGCATCGTATTCCCTAATCCCAATGCGCCGACTGGCATCCCGTTGGCCTTAGCGAAGATAGAGCAGCTGCTGCAAATGAATAAGCATTCAGTGGTCGTAGTCGACGAGGCTTACGTGGATTTTGGTACCGAATCTGCGGTTGGCTTAATCCAGCATTACCCTAACTTATTGGTGGTGCATACCTTATCTAAAGCCCGATCTTTAGCAGGTCTTCGCGTTGGCTATGCTTTGGGCTCAGCCGATTTAATTGAAGCTTTGACTAGGGTAAAAGACAGTTTTAACTCATACCCTTTAGACCGCTTTGCCTCTGCGGGTGCTATTGCGGCTATGCAAGATAGCGCCTACTTTCAAGACACTTGCCATAAAGTGGTGGCTACCCGTGAGGCGCTGATGGCTGAATTAGCCAGTCTAGATTTTGAGGTTTTGCCATCCGGCGCTAACTTTATCTTTGCAAAACACCAGACTCTTGGCGGAGCGGAAATTACCGCTATGCTTAGGCAAAAAAACATTATTGTTCGTCATTTCAAAGCCCCCAGCCGCATTGCACCGTATTTGCGCATTACCATAGGCACGGAAGCGCAATCGGTTTTGTTACTTAAGGCGTTGCGGGAAATACTCAGTCGGCCTTGATATTGTTTGAATTAAGCAAAATCCAAAAAAATAAGCGGTTTTTGCAGTAAAAACGCTGGTAAAAACCGGAAAAAGTTCCTCGCTAGCGAAAAAATTTCTTAATTCCACAATCGCGCCGTGTTATTATCGCGAAATGTGTGATTTCTGCACAATAAACTATTTAATTCGTATTTTTAATCTTAAGTAAACGCACATGGCGTTTATTTTTAGTTGGAGGATGTAGCATGGCACAAACCCAAATGGCATTAGATTCATTAGATTTCGACGGTACCGTCGCTTTAGCAACTAAAGTTGCCCCACATGTAGATATTTTAGAAATTGGTACACCATGCATTAAGCACAACGGTATCAAATTGCTAGAAACATTGCGTGCTAAATTCCCAAAAAACAAAATCTTAGTTGACTTGAAAACGATGGATGCTGGTTTCTATGAAGCCGAGCCATTCTACAAAGCCGGTGCAGACATCTGTACGGTATTGGGCACAGCGGACATTGGCACCATCAAAGGTGTAATCGATGTAGCCAACAAATACGGCAAAAAAGCACAAGTTGACTTGATCAACGTGGCCGATAAAAAAGCACGCACTATCGAAGTGGCTAAATTAGGCGCACACATCATTGGCGTGCACACTGGTTTGGATCAACAAGCAGCTGGTCAAACTCCGTTTAACGATTTGTCTATGGTAGCTGGCCTTAAATTAGGCGTTGAGATCTCAGTAGCGGGTGGCGTTAAAGCGACAACCACGCAACAAGTTAAAGATGCTGGTGCAACCATCATCGTTGCAGGCGCAGCTATCTACGGCGCTAAAGATCCAGCAGCAGCAGCAGCTGAAATTACAGCCATTGCTCACGGTGGATCTGCCAGTGCTGGCGGTGTGAAAAAATTATTACCTTGGCTAATCGCTGCCGTTGTAGCATTAGTGTTGCTTTCTGTATTCAACAAAGCACCGGCACCAGCTGATGCACCTGCAGAAGTAGCGCCAGCAGCAGAAGTAGCGCCAGCTGAGGCGGCACCTGCAGAAGCTGCACCTGCTGCAGCTCAATAATTAACGTTTTTTCAAGCTAAGCCATGTGTTCATGCACGGTGTTTAGCAGTTGAGACGGTAATTAGCGTAAGTAAACTAAAAGCCTAGTTAAGATTATTCATCTTGCTAGGCTTTTTTTATTGATGAGCCCATAGGTATAAAAGACTAGGGCTGAAAATGTTGTTCAGAGGGTGTGCGCAAAAGAACCAAGCGCAGGCGCTTTAGGTTAAAATAGCAAACATCCATTTTACGCATTCTTTTATTTAGTGACATCCTATGCGCACAGCTGAAGTAGTAAGAAATACATTGGAAACGCAAATCACGGTTAACCTTAATTTAGACGGTACCGGCGTTTCAAAATACGAAACCGGAATAGGTTTTCTCGATCACATGCTCGATCAAATCGCGCGTCACGGCATGATGGACATAGCCGTTAACGCAAAAGGCGATTTGCATATTGATGCGCACCATACGGTTGAAGACATAGGCATTACCCTAGGTATGGCTTTTACCAAAGCTTTGGGCGATAAAAAAGGCATACGCCGTTACGGTCATGCTTATGTGCCACTAGATGAAGCCTTATCCCGCGTGGTGCTGGATGTGTCTGGTCGTCCTGGCTTAACGTTTTCTTGTGAATTTACCCGCGCTGCTGTTGGTGAATTTGACGTGGATTTGATACACGAATTCTTCCAAGGCTTTGTTAATCATGCCAACGTAACCATGCACATAGATAATCTAAAAGGGCACAATGCCCATCATCAGGCCGAGACAATATTTAAAGCCTTTGGCCGCGCCTTGCGTATGGCCGTTGAAATGGATGCACGCATGGTAGGCATCATGCCGTCTACCAAAGGCAGTTTGTAAGCTTTTTTGGCAGGGCCGATCAGCTCGACGAATGAAAAACACAGACATAGCAGTGGTTGATTACGGCATGGGCAATTTGTGCTCCGTGGTCAAGGCCTTGGAGCACGTTGCACCAGGTAAATCGGTTGTAATTAGCAGCAATCCGGATGAAATTGCCAGCGCCAGTCGCGTGGTGTTTCCTGGCCAAGGCGCCATGCCCGATTGCATGCGTGAATTGGATGCGCGGGGTTTACGGGCTGCTGTTTTGGATGCGGCCAACAACAAGCCATTTTTAGGCATATGCATAGGCTTGCAAATGCTATTCGAGCACTCTGAGGAGGGCGATGCGGCTGGATTAGGTTTGTTCAAGGGACAAGTGCGACGCTTCGCAACGGCCGACATGCACGACCGCCATGGTGAAAAATTAAAAGTACCGCACATGGGCTGGAATCAGGTTTATCAAAGCCGTGATCAAGGACCTGCCCCCCATGCCTTATGGCAAGGCATCGAAGATGGCGCACGGTTTTATTACGTGCACAGTTATTATGTGCAGCCAGAAGAGCTGTCTTTAGTGGCTGGTTACAGTGAATACCCCAATTCGTTTACCAGCGCTATCGCGAAAAACAATTTATTTGCCGTGCAGTTTCACCCAGAAAAAAGCGCAAGTGCCGGTTTGCAAATGCTAAGCAATTTTGTAAACTGGTTACCGTAATGCCACAAATTAATAGACCAACTTTTAATTATTGTTTGATATGACTATGTTAATTATCCCTGCAATCGATCTTAAAGACGGCCAATGTGTTCGGCTTAAACAAGGTTTAATGGAAGAATCCACGGTTTTTTCCGAGGATCCCGCTGCCATGGCTAAGCATTGGGTATATTGCGGTGGCAAGCGCTTGCATTTAGTGGATTTGAACGGCGCCTTCGCAGGTAAGCCGGTTAATGAAGGGGCCATACGCTCTATTGTTAGCGCAGTAGGGGGTGATATTCCCATTCAGCTTGGTGGTGGTATACGCGATTTAGAAACCATAGAGCGCTATTTGGACAATGGCATCAGCTACGTCATTATCGGTACGGCGGCGGTTAAAAATCCCGGCTTTTTGCACGAGGCGTGCGACGCTTTTCCTGGCCAAATCATAGTCGGCTTGGATGCAAAAGACGGGAAAGTGGCGGTAGACGGATGGTCTAAATTAACTGGTCATGATGTTATCGACCTGGCCATGAAATTTGAAGATTACGGTGTTAACTCCATTGTCTACACTGACATCGGACGTGATGGCATGTTGACTGGGGTCAATATCGAAGCCACGGTAGCGTTGGCGCAAGCGCTAACCATTCCTGTTATTGCATCAGGCGGTGTGACCAATTTGGATGACGTGCGTCGTTTGTGCGCGGTGGCCGATGAGGGCATCATAGGCACCATCACCGGTCGTGCGATTTACGAAGGCAGTTTGGATTTTGCAGCCGCGCAAAAACTTGCGGATGAATTAAGTGCTCGCTAAACGCATTATTCCTTGTTTGGATGTGACCGATGGTCGGGTGGTAAAAGGCGTTAATTTTCTGGAGCTAAGGGATGCCGGAGACCCAGTGGAAATTGCCAAGCGCTACGACGATCAAGGCGCAGACGAACTTACTTTTTTAGACATTACCGCTAGCTCCGATAACCGCGGATTGATTTTGCACATTATTGAGCAAGTGGCCAGCCAAGTGTTCATCCCATTAACAGTAGGCGGTGGTGTGCGTGAGGTTGAAGACGTGCGGCGATTGCTTAATGCGGGAGCCGATAAGGTTAGCATTAACACCACGGCCGTGCTTAATCCACAGATGGTAGCGGATGCTGCTCAACGCTTTGGTTCGCAATGCATAGTGGTGGCGATTGATGCCAAAAAAGTGGACAATCAGCCATTCGAGTGGGAAGTGTTTACCCACGGCGGGCGTAAGGCAACCGGTTTGGACGCCGTTAAGTGGGCTCAGCACATGTCCAGCCTGGGTGCCGGTGAGCTTTTAATTACTAGCATGGACCGTGATGGTACAAAAATAGGTTTTAACAACCCGTTGAATAAAGCCATTTCAGACGCCGTTGAAGTGCCTATTATCGCCTCTGGCGGGGTGGGTAATTTGCAGCATTTGGTGGATGGCGTGAAACTGGGCGGTGCCGATGCCGTGCTGGCCGCCAGTATTTTTCATTATGGGGAATACACGGTGAAGCAGGCCAAGCAATACATGGCACAACAAGGCATAGAAGTTAGGTTATGACTTGGTTAGATGACATTCGCTGGGATGCCAATGGCTTGGTGCCGGTCATCGCACAAGAGCACGATACTGGCCGCATACTTATGTTTGCCTGGATGAATCGAGAGGCTTTGCAATTGACCAATGATACCAAGCAAGCGGTTTATTGGTCGCGCTCGCGTAACAAGTTATGGCATAAAGGTGAAGAATCCGGGCATTTTCAACAGGTGCATGACATTCGCTTGGATTGCGATGAGGACGTGGTGTTGATTCAGGTTGAACAGGTAGGCGGCATTGCCTGCCATACTGGCCGGCACAATTGCTTTTTTAAGAAATTAGAAAAAGAGCAGTGGATAATCGATCAAGCCGTAATTAAAGACCCCAAAGATATTTATTAGGCCGAATGAGATAAACATGAACGATACATTAAACCGTTTGGCGCTATTGTTGGAGCAACGCAAAGACGCTGACCCAGAAACATCGTATGTGGCGAAACTGTATGCCAAAGGCATGGACAGTATCTTGAAAAAAGTCGGAGAAGAAGCTGCTGAGACCATCATTGCAGCGAAAAATCCCAACAAACAAGACTTGATATACGAAACAGCCGATTTATGGTTTCACACCATGGTGATGCTAGCGCATGCCGGATTAAAGCCAGATGACGTGTTGGCGGAATTGGCGAGGCGCGAAGGTCTGTCTGGTCTAGAAGAAAAAGCCTCCAGACAAGAAAGTAGCAAGTAAACATGAGTGACAACTGCATATTTTGTAAAATTGTAAGTGGCGCAGTCCCTTCCACAAAAATATACGAAGACGATGAGGTGATTGCCTTTAATGACATAAGGCCATCGGCTAGCGTACATTTTTTGATTGTGCCAAAATTACACATTGACAGCTTAGCCAGCTGTGAAAACGAACATCAGGCATTATTAGGTAAAATGCTATTGCTTGCGCCGAAATTAGCAAAACAGCAAGGTTTAGCAGGATTCAAGACCCTAATAAATACCGGTGTAGAAGGGGGTCAAGAAGTGTTTCATATTCATGTGCATGTAATGGGCGGTGGCGATAAGTCACGCAATAACTAACTTTAATATTTTAGGAGTATCGTCATGGGATCATTAAGCATTTGGCATTGGTTAATTGTATTGTTAGTAGTGGTGCTGGTTTTTGGCACGAAGAAATTACGCAACATGGGCGGCGACGTTGGTGGCGCGGTTAAAGATTTTAAAGATGCTGTCAATGAAGGCAAAGCCGCTTTAGACAAGCCCGTTGCGGCAGCCGCTGTTTCGACAGCCAAACCTAAAGCAGCCGCAAAAAAACCGGCGGCTAAACCAAAGGCAAAAGCAGCCGGTGCGGCAACAGCAAAAACCGCTGCCAAAAAACCGGCCGCCAAAAAACCAGCAGCGGTAAAGAAGCCAGCAGCGGTAAAGAAGTCAGCAGTAGCAAAAAAACCGGCCGCAGCAAAAAAACCGGCCGCAGCAAAAAAACCCGCTGCTAAGAAACCAGCCGCGCAGTAATTTTTCAATCTGATTTTACGTGTTTGATGTTTCATTTTCTGAGCTGCTGGTCATCGCATTTGTTGCGTTGATCGTCATAGGCCCAGAAAAATTGCCGAAAGTCGCGCGCACGCTTGGCGCGCTTGTCGGACGTATGCAGCGGTATCTTGCGGAAGTCAAAGAAGAAGTCAATCGTGAGGCGCGCTTTGAAGAGTTGCAGCAATTGCAAAATGAAATAAAGCAAAGTAGCCATAAGGCCCAGACCAAAGCGCAGCGTAAAGTCGGTGAGCTGACGCAACAGTTGGATTTCAAAGAATTGGATGACTTAGAAACGGTTACGGTAAAAGAGCCGTCAGCCAACAGTTAACTTCACCCTGTGACCCCAACCGAAAATTTCATTAGCCATTTAATTGAATTGCGTGACCGTTTGTTACGCACGCTGATTGGATTTGCACTGGTCTTGTTAACGCTGTTACCGTTTGCCAATAAAATATACAGCCTTTTAGCCGCACCCTTGCTCGCACAGTTACCCAGTGGCGGGCAGATGATAGCCACGGCGGTGACCACGCCTTTTTTTGTGCCCATGAAAGTTGCCATGATGGCGGCATTCATTATTTCCCTCCCGCATACCATGTATCAAGCTTGGTCTTTCGTCGCACCGGGATTGTATGCGCATGAAAAAAAATTCATGGTGCCCATGATAGTGGCTAGCTGTTGCTTATTTTTAATGGGCATGGCTTTCGCCTACTTCCTGGTTTTGCCAGTCATTTTTGGTTTTATTATTAGCGCAGCCCCCGTTGGGGTGGCCGTCATGACCGATATAGCCAATTACCTGGACTTCGTGATCGGCCTGTTTTTTGCATTCGGTTTGGCATTTCAAGTGCCTATTGCCGTTATTTTGGTGGTGTATTTTGGCTGGTTAGACGTGATCCAGTTGAAGGCCATGCGAGCTTACGTAGTGGTGGTAGCGTTCATCCTTGGGGCTATTTTTACCCCGCCTGATGTGGTTTCACAATTTATGTTGGCGCTGCCCATTTGCATGCTCTACGAGCTGGGCATGTTATTAGCTGGTTTCATCACTAAAGCAAAAACTAGCAAGCCTGACTCTACAGCCTGATAAGGTTTAGGGCTATTTTTTAGCGAGGGGTTTAGGTCGTTTGCCGACATTGACTTTTAAAGTCAGGTTTTTTTCAGCTCGTGCAATGTCAAGGTTAGCTTGTTGATTAGGCGTCAAGGCCGCAATTAAATTAAGCATGGAGCCCGTGTCGTAAATCGGCTTGCCGTCTATGGCTAGCAATACATCCCCTGCCAGTAAGCCGGCTTTGTCAGCAGGCCCGCCTTTAAGCACCCCGGCCACCAATGCCCCTTGTGCCTGTTTTAGCTTGAACGATTCGGCTAATTCAGGCGTGATGTCCTGCGCTTGTATGCCTATCCAGCCGCGCGTGACGTTGCCTAGGCTAACTATTTGTTCCATTACTTGGCGCGCTAAATTCGCTGGTATGGCAAAGCCTATGCCCATGGAGCCGCCACTGCGGGAATAAATTGCGCTGTTAATGCCGACCAAATTGCCTTCGGTATCAATTAACGCGCCTCCGGAATTGCCTGGATTAATTGAGGCATCTGTCTGAATAAAGTTTTCAAAGGTATTGATGCCTAGATGCGTGCGACCAAGGGCGCTAATGATTCCTTGCGTGACCGTTTGACCAACCCCAAACGGATTGCCTATGGCCAGCACTACGTCGCCTACGTTTAATTTGTCTGTACTGGCAAAGGTGATGGCAGGTAAGTTTTTGGCGTCTATTTTAATCAGCGCCAAGTCGGTTTCAGGGTCAGTTCCTACTACTTTTGCCGACATCTTGCGACCGTCAGACAGAGCAATGTCAATTTCATCGGCGCTAGCAATCACATGGTTATTGGTCAGTATGAGGCCTTGCTCACTAACAATGACGCCTGATCCCAGGCTGTTTTCCGGTTGATTTTGACCGTCGTTATCCTCAAATTGGTCGCCGAAAAAATGGCGAAACATCGGGTCGTCCAAGTATTTTTGATGCGGGTTGTCGGTGGCTTTTTTACTGGTAAATACATTCACCACGGCCGGCATGGCTTTTTTTACTGCCAAACTGTAGGAGCCCGCCGAACGCACGCCTAAGCTAGGCTCAGCGTATTTAACCAATACGGCTGAGTTTTTTTGTGGGCTTAGCTTTTCTAGTAGATGCGGTGCAAAGGTACGCAAAACAAACAGTACAGCCAAGCATAAGGTGGTGGTTTGGGCAAAAATGAGCCATAATTTTTTGCTGAGCGATGGGTGCATGATTATTGATTAATGGTGGGCTAAATGAACAACATTCCTAGGTAAAATTAAACTTTAAAAGTCAGCGCTGGCCATGGTTTTTACTTTGAGCAATCGCGCTTTGCATTGTAATATCGGCCTATTGTAGCGAATATTCAAGAGCTAAGTAATAAAAAAGGGCGCACGCGATGGTTAAGCTTAATGATTTGATCGACTATACCCAGCAATTCATGCAAGTGGATCGCCACAAAGACTATTGCCCCAATGGCTTGCAAGTTGAAGGACGGGCCGAGGTGGGTAAAATTGTTACTGGGGTCAGCGCCAGTTTGGCTTTTTTAGAGCAGGCTGCCGAGCGTGGTGCCGATTTGGCCTTGGTTCATCATGGCTATTTCTGGCGCAATGAGGACCCAAGAGTCGTTGGTATTAAGCGCAAAAGACTGGCTTATTTGATGGAAAGAAACATCAGTTTGATGGCCTACCACTTACCCTTAGACGCTCACCCTGATGTAGGCAACAATGCCACTCTAGGCCGTAAGTTAGGAATAGTTCAAACTGGCTCAGTTGGCGACGCCAACCTGATTTGTTATGGCAGCCTGGAACAGCCATGCAGTTTAGCTACCTTTGCTAAGCGCATAGACACGGTGCTGCAAAGGCCAAGCTTGGTGGTGGGCGATTCGGATAAAAAACTCAAAACCGTGGCTTGGTGCACCGGCGCTGGCCAATCTTATATGGAAGAGGCGATAAGCTTGGGTGTCGATGCATTCATTAGTGGTGAAATATCGGAACAGACCACCCACCTAGCTCACGAATCTGGCGTCGCTTACATTGCGGCTGGCCACCATGCCACTGAGCGTTATGGTGTTCAGGCTTTGGGCGAACATTTGGCAAAAAAATTCGCGCTGGAGCATGAATTTTTAGATCTATACAATCCAGTTTAACTGTTATTTTTCAATGACTTATAAAATAAACCTTTAATTAATTAACAAAAAATTGTACAATACGGCGAATTTGAAATTTGCAGGGCTTTTAAGATTAAGCAAAGTGGTTAACGATTAAAAGAATTTATTGTGTAAGTGGCTGAATTATTAAGCATCCCGGCCATCCAATCCGGTCAATCCAAATTAGTTAATGAGGAAAACATGTCAGATACACCAAATGACAAGAAAAAAAATGCAGCGCATGCCAATCAAGTTAGTGCAGTAGATGCAGAAAAGCGTAAATTTTTAATTGCTACATCCAGCGTTGGTGCACTAGGTTGCGCGGCTGCGGCCGTGCCCTTTGTGCTGAGCATGACACCAAGTGAGCGTGCTAAAGCCGCCGGAGCACCAGTGGAAGTGGACGTGAGTAAAATTGCCCCGGGCAGCATGATGACAGTCGAATGGCGTGGCAAGCCAGTTTGGATTATCAACCGTACCGAAGAGATGACGGCCGAGTTGGCTAAACACGACGATCAGTTGACCGATCCAAGTTGCGATGTGGTGTCTCAGCAGCCGGATTATTGCAAAAGCACAGACCGATCCATTAAGCCAAATTTAGCGGTCATGGTCGGTATCTGCACTCACTTAGGCTGCTCCCCGTCCGCCAAGCTTCAGCCTAAGGGCGACATGGGTGACAATTGGACAGGTGGCTTCTTCTGCCCATGCCATGGTTCCAAATTTGACTTGGCCGGCCGTGTTTTTAAAGGTTCGCCGGCGCCAGTAAATTTGGTTGTGCCACCGCATAAATACTTAACGGATACTACCTTGCTGATTGGTGTGGATACAGAGGATAAGGCTTAAGTCATGACAAATAAAACGAACACAGATACAAAACCATTGGCAGGCAGCATTTTTAGCCAAGGCCTGGATTGGGTGGATGCCCGTTTCCCCTTGAGTAGTAATATTAAGGCGCATTTAACCGAATACTATGCACCGAAAAATCTAAATTTCTGGTACTTTTTTGGCGGCTTATCTTTGTTAGTGCTGGTACTGCAAATCTTGACTGGCATATTCCTGACCATGCATTACAAGCCGGATGCCATGCTGGCTTTTGCTTCTGTTGAATACATCATGCGTGACGTACCATGGGGTTGGTTGGTGCGTTACATGCATTCCACCGGCGCCTCCATGTTTTTTGTCGTGGTTTACATGCATATGTTCCGCGGCATTATTTATGGTTCCTACCGCAACCCGCGTGAGCTTATTTGGTTGTTTGGGGTGGGCATTTTCTTGTGCTTAATGGGCGAAGCTTTCTTTGGCTACCTATTGCCGTGGGGCCAAATGTCCTATTGGGGTGCGCAAGTGATTGTGAACCTGTTCTCAGCTATTCCATTTGTAGGTCCGGATGTCTCTGAGTGGTTGCGTGGGGATTACTTGGTGTCGGATGCCACTTTAAACCGTTTCTTTGCCTTTCATGTTATTGCCTTGCCATTTGTTTTGGTCGGCTTAGTTGCGGCGCACATTATTGCCCTGCATGAGGTTGGTTCGAATAACCCAGACGGCATAGAAATTAAAAAATTAAAAGACAAGAAAACCGGCATTCCATTAGACGGCATTCCTTTTCACCCGTATTACACGGTGAAGGACATCGTTGGTGTGGTGGTGTTCTTGATGGTGTTTTCTACCATCATCTTCTTCGCCCCAGAAATGGGCGGCTACTTCCTGGAAGCCAATAATTTCGTACCAGCCAACCCGCTGGTCACGCCGGCTCACATTGCCCCAGTTTGGTATTTCACGCCTTATTACTCAATATTGCGTGCGGTTCCGCCGTTTCCTGGTGTTGGCTTCTTGGGCATACCCCCTTCGTTGTTCCCGGGTGTAGCGGCCATGGGTCTGTCCGTTCTGGTCTTCGCTTTGCTACCTTGGTTAGATAAGAGCCCGGTGAAATCCATACGCTACCGCGGTCGTTTGTATAAACAGTGGTTAGCAGCTTTTGTGGTGAGTTTCATTGTGCTAGGTTACCTAGGTACAGAGCCATCAAACGTCTGGGGTCAATTTGGCCCTTGGCTTGGCAATGCAGAGCGTGCCACGGTAGTAGCGCGTATCTTCATGCTGGTCTATTTTGCATTTTTTATACTAATGCCTTGGTATACCAAAAAAGATAAAACCTTAGCGGTGCCAGAAAGGGTGACAGGATAATAACCATGAAAATCAGCATTAAACTAGGCTTAAGCGTTTTATCCGTATTGTCGGCATTGTTGTTTGCTCAGCAAGCCTTGGCAAACCCTGCCGTGCATTTGGATAAAGCGCCCATCGATGCCTCTAATCATGAATCCTTGCAGCGCGGTGCACGCACTTTTGTGAACAATTGCTTAAATTGCCACAGCGCCAATTACATGCGCTACAACCGCTTGCTCGCCATAGGCTTGACGGAAAAGCAAATCAAAGACAATTTGCTATTTGCCGGTGAAAAGGTGGGCGACACCATGAAGGTGGCCATCAACCCAGAAGAGGCCAAAAAATGGTTTGGTGTGGCGCCACCTGATTTGTCAGTGGAAGTGCGTGCCCGTGGTGCCGATTGGGTTTACAGCTACATGCGTGCTTTTTACCGCGATGAAACCACTACAACGGGTTGGGGCAATTGCGTGTTTGATCCAGTGAGCTGCAAAGTATCCATGCCGCATGTTTTGTATCAATTGCAGGGTGAGCAAATCATGAACCACGAAACGCATCAACTCGAGCTAAGCAAGCCAGGTAAATTGGCCCCAGCGGAATACGATGCTTTAGTTGGTGACTTAACGAATTTTCTAGCTTTTATGGCTGAGCCGGCTAAACAGCAGCGCAATCATTTAGGTTGGATAGTATTACTCTTTTTGTCAGTGTTGTTGGTGCTCGCTTACAAACTCAAAAAAGCCTATTGGAAAGACATACACTAAAATGATGACCTTATACTCAGGGACAACCGATCCCTATAGCCACCGTTGCCGTATCGTATTATTTGAAAAAGGCATGGATTTTCAAGTAATCGACGTCGACCTGGCCAACAAGCCTGAAGACCTTGCGGTCATAAATCCGTATAACCAAGTGCCGGTTTTGGTTGAGCGTGATTTGGTTTTGTCCGAAGCGAATATCATCAATGAATACATCGATGAGCGTTTCCCCCACCCACAATTAATGCCGCCCGATCCGGTTATGCGTGCGCGTGCTCGCTTGTTCTTGTATAACTTTGAAAAAGAACTGTTCGATCACATCAAGGATATTGAGTCCGACGACGAGCAGCGTGCGGATAAAGCGCGCATTACCGTGCGCGATAATTTGACGCAATTGGTGCCTATTTTTGCTAAACAAAATTATTTGCTGGGCGACGATTACTCCATGCTGGACGTAGCAGTAACGCCCTTGTTGTGGCGTTTAGATCACTATGGAATCGTCTTGCAAAACCAAGCTTCGCCGATTTTAAAATACGCTGAACGATTATTTTCTAGACCGCTGTACGCTGAGGCGATGACGCCATCAGAAAAAGTCATGCGCAAATAGTTGGACATGCCTTACTAACATGAGCGCAGAGCAAGCATCCACTAAGCCCTACCTGCTAAGGGCTATACACGAATGGTGTATGGATAATGGCTACACCCCTCACCTGCTGGTGGCAGTAAACCCGCAAACACGTGTGCCTATGGCTTACGTTAAAGCAGGTGAGATAGTACTAAACTTAAACTACACCGCCACCAAAGATTTACTCATGGATAATGAGGCGGTTAGTTTCTCGGCAAGGTTTGCTGGGGTGTCGCAGAATTTATACGTGCCCATGACGGCAGTAAAAGGCTTGTTTGCTAGAGAAACCGGGCAAGGCATGTTTTTTGAAGTCGACAACATGCCGGCTGATGGCGATTTACCCGATGATGCTAGCCAAGTGCCAAATCAATCCAATCCAAGCACGGCAGTCAATAGCAAAAAACCCAAGTTAACTATTGTAAAGTAGCTTAACTTTTTTCAAAAAGTCAGTATAATACGCGTCTCAAATAAACGCCGGATTAGCTCAGTTGGTAGAGCAGCGCACTTGTAATGCGAAGGTCGTCAGTTCGATTCCGACATCCGGCACCAAATTCTAGTACAAATACCCTTTTTATAGATTTGACAGCAGTTCAAATTATCAGCATAATCGCGGGTTCGGTTTGGAGGGGTGGCCGAGTGGTTAAAGGCGACGGACTGTAAATCCGTTCTCTCAGAGTACGAAGGTTCGAATCCTTCCCCCTCCACCAATGTATTTTAAACCAAGAATTTAAATTGTTTGATTTGAAGTAATTGGAGCCAAGTGAAGGCTTTTATTGCCGAGCTAGCCTCGATTGCGGGGTTCGTATAATGGTAATACCCTAGCCTTCCAAGCTAGAGCCGCGGGTTCGATTCCCGTACCCCGCTCCACTCAAGTCAATCTTTTAAAGAATATTAGCGCCCATGTGGCTCAGTGGTAGAGCACTCCCTTGGTAAGGGAGAGGTCGCGGGTCCGATTCCCGCCATGGGCACCACGTACGGTGCTGGTATTACGGTGGTGCGTTATGAATTTGCGTACTCATGTGCACCTAGCTTAACTTGATGAAGTCAGTTAAAGGAAGAAAAAAATGGCAAAAGGCAAATTTGAACGTACCAAGCCACACGTTAACGTAGGCACAATTGGACACGTTGACCATGGTAAGACAACATTAACAGCAGCGATTACGACTGTATTGACGAAGAAATTTGGCGGCGAAGCTAAAGCTTACGATCAAATTGACGCTGCACCAGAAGAAAAGGCACGTGGTATTACGATTAATACTGCACACGTTGAGTACGAGACAGAAACACGTCACTACGCACACGTTGACTGCCCAGGCCACGCCGACTATGTAAAAAACATGATTACTGGCGCTGCTCAAATGGACGGTGCTATTTTGGTATGTTCAGCAGCTGACGGTCCTATGCCACAAACACGTGAGCACATCCTTTTAGGTCGCCAAGTTGGTGTTCCATACATCGTTGTGTTCTTAAACAAAGCAGACATGGTTGATGATGCTGAGTTGTTAGAACTAGTTGAAATGGAAGTTCGTGACTTATTGTCTAAATATGACTTCCCAGGCGATGACACACCAATCATCCACGGTTCAGCTAAATTGGCACTAGAAGGTGACCAATCAGAAATCGGCGAGCCAGCAATTTTCAAATTAGCAGCTGCATTAGATAGCTATATTCCATTGCCAGAACGTGCAATCGACGGTGCATTCTTGATGCCAGTTGAAGATGTGTTCTCAATCTCAGGTCGCGGTACAGTTGTGACAGGTCGTATTGAGCGCGGTATCGTTAAAGTTGGTGATGAAATTGAAATCGTTGGTATCAAGCCAACATTGAAAACAACATGTACAGGCGTTGAAATGTTCCGCAAATTGCTAGACCAAGGTCAAGCAGGCGACAACGTTGGCGTATTGCTACGTGGTACAAAACGTGAAGAAGTAGAACGTGGTCAAGTGTTGGCAAAAGCTGGCTCTATCAAACCACATACAAAATTCACAGCAGAGATCTACGTGTTGGGTAAAGATGAAGGTGGTCGTCACACACCATTCTTCAATGGTTACCGTCCACAATTCTATTTCCGTACAACAGACGTAACTGGCGCAGTTGAATTGCCAGCAGGTACAGAAATGGTGATGCCAGGTGATAACGTATCAATCACAGTAACATTGATTGCACCGATTGCGATGGAAGATGGTTTACGCTTCGCGATTCGTGAAGGTGGTCGTACTGTTGGTGCGGGTGTTGTTGCTAAGATTATTGAATAATCTGTAATTTAATTTGTAGTTAAATCAAATGGCGGGACTTGTCCCGCCGTTTCGCTCTTTAGAAAGGCAGTAAAAATGCAAAGTCAAAAAATCCGTATTCGCTTGAAAGCATTTGATTATCGTTTGATTGATCAATCTGCTCAAGAAATCGTAGAAACAGCAAAGCGTACTGGCGCTGTTGTAAAAGGTCCAGTTCCATTGCCAACTCGTATTGAGCGTTTTGATATTTTACGTTCACCACACGTGAACAAAACATCACGCGACCAATTCGAAATCCGCACTCACCAACGTTTAATGGATATTGTTGACCCAACTGATAAAACAGTTGATGCATTAATGAAGTTAGATTTACCAGCTGGTGTTGATGTAGAGATCAAGCTGTAGAAATTTGGTAGTAGATTTAAAGTTGTAATGTAAACGAGAGTTCGGTATAATCCGCGCTCTTTCAGAGAAGTCGGTCAATTGTAATCGGCTTTTTAACTAAATATAAGGAATCGATCATGAGCTTAGGGCTTATTGGTCGCAAGGTTGGTATGACACGCCTGTTTACAGAGGATGGCGCAAGCGTCCCTGTTACAGTGCTAGAGGTTGTGCCTAACCGTGTGACACAGATTAAGACGATTGCTACTGATGGCTATACAGGCCTTCAAGTTGCTTTCGGCGAACGTCGCGCTAGCCGTATCAACAAAGCTTTGACTGGGCATTATGCTAAGTCTGGCTCTGCTGCAGGTGCTGGTATCCACGAATTTTCAGTTACAGATGATGTTTTAGCTAACTACACAGCTGGCGCAAACATTACTGTTGATATTTTCCAAGAAGGTCAAATGGTCGATGTGACCGGCACATCTCTTGGTAAAGGATTTGCTGGCGCAATCAAGCGTCATCACTTCTCATCAAACCGTGCTTCACACGGTAACTCTAGATCACACAATGTTCCAGGTTCTATTGGTATGGCGCAGGATCCAGGTCGAGTATTCCCTGGTAAGCGTATGCCTGGTCATTTAGGTGCTGTTCAAGTTACGACACAAAACCTTCAAGTGGTTCGTGTTGATGTTGAACGCAATCTATTGTTGATTAAAGGTGCTATTCCAGGCTCTAAGGGCGGCGACGTAGTTGTTCGTCC
>CALFXV010000028.1 GCA_937957775.1 uncultured Methylotenera sp.
TAGAGGTGATTTCCCATGCCTCAATATCTTTTAGGCAGCAAACTGATATCAGCTTGTTAATTGAGGTGGGTTTGTAAGGCATAATTTGAATAATAAACCTTAATGTTTAGGCAATTAACCATGATTTTAGTAACTGGCGGTGCAGGCTTTATTGGTGGCAATTTTGTGCTGGATTGGCTGGCCAATTCGAGTGCTGAGGGTGTCATTAATCTCGATAAGCTGACCTATGCTGGTAACTTGACTACTCTTGCATCTTTGAAGGATGATCCGCGCCATATTTTTGTTCATGGCGATATCGGCGATAAGAACTTAGTTGCCAAATTATGCAAAGAGTATCAACCACGTGCCATTATTAATTTTGCTGCAGAAAGTCACGTAGATAGATCAATTCATGGGCCTGCTGAATTTGTATCCACCAATATTGTGGGCACCTTTAATCTTCTTGAATGCGCACGTGAGTATTGGAATAGTTTAGATGAGGCTTCCAAAAAAGCCTTTCGCTTTCATCATGTATCGACGGATGAGGTTTACGGATCCTTATCGGCAACCGATCCTGCGTTTACCGAAACAAATTCTTATGAGCCTAATAGCCCATATTCTGCCTCCAAGGCAGCATCCGATCACCTGGTCCGCGCTTACCATCATACCTATGGGCTGCCTACGCTCACGACCAATTGTTCCAACAATTATGGACCACACCATTTCCCAGAAAAATTAATTCCCTTGGTGATACACAACGCCTTAACTGGAAAACCCTTGCCAATTTACGGTAGCGGTCAACAGATACGCGATTGGCTTTATGTAACCGATCACTGTGCGGCAATACGCAGGGTCTTAGAGGCCGGTAAAGTGGGCGAGGTATACAACGTTGGTGGGTGGAACGAGATGGCCAATATTGACGTGGTTAAAACCTTATGCCGTATATTGGATGCCAAAAAACCGCGATCAGATGGCAAATCGTATGCCGAGCAAATTAGCTTCGTGGAAGACAGGTTGGGCCACGATCAACGCTACGCCATTGATGCCAGCAAGTTGCACCAAGAATTAGGCTGGAAGCCGGCAGAAAGTTTTGATACGGGGATAGAAAAAACGGTTGACTGGTATTTGGCTAACCAGGGCTGGGTGAACAATGTCACCAGTGGCGATTACCGTCATTGGGTAGCCAAGCATTACGCCGAGCGCGGTGAAGAACTAGCCTAAGGCATCGGCCCAATTATTGGGGGTTTCGTACAAGCGCACTTTTTCTAATTTTAAGTGCGTGCCATAGCTGTCTAAGTAGCGATTCTTCAGAATTTTAAATGCTTCATTGGCCATGTTTTCAGCCGTTGGTACGGTAGGGAAAACCACGGTTTTATGGTTAGCCAGCCCGTTTAAAAAATGCAGCACTTCAGTATCGTCTTGATAGACCAGGAAAGCATGATCCCAAACATCTACCACGGCAGATTTGGCAATCGCTTTTACCTCTGAAAAATCCATCACCATGCCATTCTCGGATGCATCGGCCTGGCTGATGATGTCGCCAGATAAGGTTATTTCAATGGCGTAGCGGTGGCCATGTAAATTCTTGCATTGGCTTTTATGGCTGGGAATACGGTGGCCGGCATCGAATTCTAGGCGGGTGGTAATTTGCATAATTTGCTGCTTGAAAAAAGAATAGAGCGATTATACGCCATCCGCAGGTATTTTTTTTAAGCCTGCGGCCAAGCTGGCTTAATGCTCAATTTCAGCGCGCAATAACTGGTAAATGGCTAATCTTTCTTGGCTAATCTTGCCATCAAGCATAGCTTGCTTAATCGCGCAGTCTGGCTCTTGCGTGTGTTTGCAGTTGCTAAATCGGCACAAACCTAAATGCGGCCGAAATTCAATAAATGCGTGTTCTAATTCATCCGTGTTGAGGTGGTGTAAGCCAAACTCTTGTAAGCCGGGCGAATCTATTAGCTGGCTGTGTGCGTCCAAATGGTATAAATGGGCGGCGGTGGTGGTGTGTTTGCCGCTGTCTAGACTCATACTGACTTCCCTGGTGCGCACCGCTTCATCCGGTAACAAGGCATTAATCATCGTGGATTTACCCATGCCGGATTGGCCTACTAAAATGCTGGCTTCACCCTGTAAATAGGGCCTTAAGCTGGAAATGTCCTCTTTGGCTGACAGTGCCAACACCTGATAACCTAAGGCGCTGTATAAGCCAAGTTTTTGCTTGGCTTGTGAGTTGTCCTCCAAGTCGCATTTATTAAGCACTATGAGCGGTTTGATATGCGCCGCTTCAGCCGCAATTAAGCAGCGGTTTAACAAGGCTTCGTAAAAGCTAGGTTGCGTGGCTAAGACAATGATGATTTGCGTTACATTGGCCGCCAGCATTTTGCTTTTAAAGGCATTGCTGCGGTACAGCAAGGTCTGGCGCGGCAAGGTACTATCAATCACGCCTTCGTGCTTGTCGGTGAGTTGCAGGTTGACTCTGTCGCCGCAGGCTAGATCGGTTTTTTTGCCTCGGGTCACGCAACTGATGCGTTTTTTATCTGGCAATTCAATTTGATAGCGTTTGCCGTACGCTGCTACCACGGTGCCTTGCAATGGCGCAATGAATCTAGTCTGGGTAGAGAGGGTGTCGGTCAAAAGGCTAGCGGTCAGATTAAGGTCTGTACAATTTAAATTTAAGTGCTGGCATTATGCGCTAAAAGTTAGCTGCTGTAAGCTGCCAGCTTGGCTATCCTTAGACTTGCCGGCGGATGCGAGTCATAAAACGCAGAATGCAAAGGGTCTGGTGTCAAGGTGGAGGCATTGTCTCGATAAAGTTTAACCAAGGCACTTACCAAATCTTTAGCGCTGGCTTGTTTAGCCGCATACGCGTCGGCCTCAAATTCATTTTTACGTGAATAACTGGCCATGGCCGGGCGCAATAAAAATAAAAATACCGGTGAAACCAACAAGAACAACATTAACGCCATGTAATTGCTAGCGTTCTGCACGCCTAGGCCAGTATAAAACCAGGGTTGCTGCATAAGCCAACCCAATAATGCTAGGCCTAAAAAGCTGACCGAGAACAGCATAATTATACGTTTGATAACGTGATGGTGTTTAAAGTGGCCTAATTCATGGGCCAAAACCGACTCTATTTCATCGGTGTTTAAGCGTGCCAACAAGGTGTCAAAGAACACTACCCGTTTTGATGCACCAAAGCCGGTGAAATAGGCATTACCATGACTGCTACGAGTTGAGCCGTCCATGACAAATAGCCCTTGCGATTTAAAGCCGCACTTAGTCAATAGCGATTCAATGCGTGTTTTTAATTGCTCGTCATGCAAGGGGCTGAATTTATTAAATAATGGCGCAATGAAGCTGGGGTAAACCGCTAGCATGATGAGGTTAAAGGCACTCCAGGCAAACCATAAATACAACCACCAATAGGCCCCTGCACCTTGCATCAACCAAAGCGCTAGCAATAAGATAGGGCCGCCTAAAAACAGCCCTAATAGGCCGTGTTTGATTAGGTCAGCAAGGAACATGGCAACCGTCATTTTGTTAAAGCCAAATCTTCCGTCGATAACAAATGTTTTGTAATAATCAAAAGGCAAATCAATTAAGCTGGTCAATACCATGGCGCTACAAATCACCGCTACGCCTCTTATTATGGCTTGATCCGCAAACAACTGTTGCCAAAAGTTATCTATGCTTTGTAAGCCCCCACCCAAGGTTAAAGCTAATAACAGCAAGGTTTGCACCAAGCCCTCGCTTAAACCTAATTTGGATTTGGCTGCTGTGTAGTCAGCTGCTTTTTGGTGAGCTTCCAGTGTAATGGTGGCGCTAAAAGCTGCCGGCACTTGGTCTCGATGTTCTTGTACGTGGCGGATGTGCCTGCCAGCAAGCCAAAGGCGTATCATCGTTGATGCAATCACTAAACTAATAAATGTAAGGGTAAAGGTCATGGTTATGATCAAGTTCGGTTAATATGTTGCCATTGTGAAGCATAAGCAGGCGTATGGTTCATTGATATTGTTATAAAACACACATTTTAATGGAAATCATGATGGCGGAAATAGCAAGTAGCACCAATCAAAACAATTTAATTTGGTTGGACATGGAGATGAGTGGTCTGCTGCCCGATTCAGACCGCATATTGGAATTGGCGGCCGTGGTCACCGATGCCGAATTAAACGTCCTGGCCGAATCGCCGGTCTTGGTTATACACCAATCTGATGCCGTTCTGGAAGGCATGGATGCTTGGAATAAAGGCACGCACGGCCGTTCAGGCTTGATCCAAAAAGTAAAAGACTCGACCTTGGATGAGGAGCAAGCCAGTTTGCTGATGCTGGCATTTTTGAAAAATTGGGTGCCAGCCGGTAAATCGCCCATGTGTGGCAATTCCATATGCCAGGACCGCCGCTTCATGGCGCGCTTTATGCCTGATTTGGAGAAGTATTTTCACTACCGCAATCTGGATGTCAGTGTGTTTAAAGAGTTGGCGCGTCGATGGAAGCCGGAAATATACTCGGGCTTTAAAAAAGCCAGCAAACACGAAGCCTTGGCCGACATCTACGAATCCATAGACGAATTAAAATACTACCGCGAACATTTCATCGTTAAATAAACGAAAAAAAGAGGGCGCCCGTCAAGGCGCCCCGGAGGAGGAGAATAACAGCTTTGGAGAAGCTTGTTATTAGTTAAGCATTTAGCGTGCCAAGTTTACTGTTCCCTTAGAAAAGAGCCATTTTGCTAGGCGCTAGGCATCAAGGCTTTATATGCAGACAAATACGCTAAGGCACTTTTATCCCAACTTAAGTCTAGGTTCATACCGTTGATCTGAATTTGCTTCCAGGCGGCTGCGTCGTTTTTGTATACATTTAAGGCTTGTTTGATGGCATTGAGTAAGCTGGTGGAGCTGGCTTCACTCATGACAAAGCCATTGGCAGTTTTATTTTTAAAGCTAATTAGATTGGTGTCCACCACCGTGTCAGCCAAGCCGCCCGTAGCGTTGACCACCGGGGGTGTGCCATAAGCTAAGCCATACATTTGGTTCAGACCGCAAGGTTCAAAACGCGAAGGCATGATGAATAGATCGCATCCTGCCATGATTTGGTGCGACAGGGCTTCGTTATACGATATGGTCACGCTGACTTGTTTGGGATTGTCTTTAGCCAGCTTGCTAAAGGCTGTTTCTAGGGCTGGATCGCCGCTACCCAGAACGACCAATTGGCAGCCTGCATCGATTAATTGCTGAGTGATAGGCAGCAACATGTCCAAGCCTTTTTGGTGGGTGAGTCGACTGACTACGCCTAATAATGGTGCGCTCGCATCAATTTGTAGCCCTAATTTTTTTTGCAAGGCTAATTTAACCTGTTGTTTCCCGGCCAAGGCCTTGGCGCTGTAGTTTTTAATTAAATGTGGATCGGTTTTAGGGTTCCATTGTTCTGTTTCTATGCCGTTTAGTATTCCTTTAATTTCACTGCCGCGTAAGCTTAGTAAGCCTTCTAGGCCAAAACCAAATTCCGCTGTTTGTATTTCTTTGGCGTAGCTTGGGCTTACGGTGGTGACGCCATCGGCGTAGAAAATACCGGCTTTTAGAAAAGACAGTTGGCCATGGTATTCAAAGCCATCAATGGCAAAATGGCTGGGCGGCAGGGCGAGGGTCGTCAGCCAGGCGGGAGCAAAGCAACCTTGGAAAGCCATGTTGTGTAGACTGATGATGGATTTTGCTGTGCTGTGCTCGAGCAACTTCATGTAGGCCGGGGTAAGTCCGGTTTGCCAGTCGTTGCAATGCACGATGTCTGGTTGCCAGTCGGGTACAGGCGATTGATTGCTGCTTAAAATAGCCGCCACTTTGGACAGTATGCCAAAGCGCAATGCGTTATCTAGCCATTCCAGTCCGTTTGCATCGGCATACGGACCGCCATCTCGCTCATACAGGTTAGCGGCTTTGATGACCATCACTTTGAGCTTGCTCTCGGCCAATTCGCCCAGCATCAAATCAGCGTGCATGATCATGGGTAGCTTATCTAACTTAGCGATCACTTTAAGATTGCTAAGCTGATTTAACACGGCGGGGTAACCGGGTATAAGAAGGCGGATGTCCACGCCGAGTTTTTGCAGTGCCTGGGGCAGGGAGCCGCTTACGTCGGCTAGACCGCCGGTTTTGATCAGGGGAAACGCTTCGGAAGTGCTAAACAATACCCGCAAAATAAGCTTTCTTGAATGTGGTAGGGATGCATTATTATATTGTATAAAGTTCGGCTGGCTAATAATGATTTTAGGGGATGGGCATGAGTTTGCATGGTTTTGTAATGGTCGGCTTAGGTGCCGCAATTGGTGCTTGGTTTAGGTGGTTTTTAGCGTTGATGTTTAATAGCAGTTTACTGGCCTTGCCGATAGGTACCTTGCTGGCTAATTTAATAGGCAGCTATTTCATGGGTTTACTCATGGCATTGTTTAGCTTTAACCCATCCATCAGTGCCGAGACCCGTCTTTTTCTAATTACCGGCTTATTGGGTGGCTTAACGACTTTTTCTAGTTTTTCTGGTGAAGCCATGACCTTGCTCACAAAAGGTCAGTATGCTTGGGCAGGTACCCATATAGCCTTGCATGTGCTTGGCTCTTTAGCGATGACGGGTCTTGGTTTATTAACGGTACACATGCTTAGAAGCTAAAACTTTCTGATGCGCAATCGATTTAGCACAGACAAGAAAAAGGCCATGATGAATCATGGCCTTTTTTCATTTCGCTTCAGCGGGTACTGGCTGAGCTAAAGCAGAACACTTATTTGTTCTGCGTTTCCACCATCACCATAGGCTCATTGATGCTTTCTGTTTTTGCCTCTTTTTGCCATGCGGCTGGCTTCCTTGGCGCACGCGCTTTGGGCTCATTCACCACTGGGTTGGCTTTAGGCGCATCCACTTTGGTTTCCACCAATTGCAAGCTAGCCGCAGCTAAATCAACTGGCTTAGCAGTGGCTTTGCGAGCACGCGCAGGACGTTTGTTGTCGGCTTTAGTACTGGCCGCAACGGCTATGTCACTGACAACTGGCTCGCTCGTTGCTGTTGTTGCGGTTGCTGCCGTGTCAACAAGGACTAGTTCGGCATCGATTTTAGCGGCTTTTTCTGGTCTGGCTTTTTTAGCCGGTTTTGTTGCCTCGCTTACCGCAGGTGCCGCAGTCGGTGTATTCACCACCACGTTTTCTACCGTGTTGGCTACCAGCATCTCAGTTGTGGCGACGGCTTCTACGGAGTCGTTAGCGACAAAAGGACGGTTAACATCGGCTTGCCCGCCTTCACCACGATCGCGACGGCCGCGACGGTTATTGCGGTTGCGACGACCACCGGTTCTTTCGCTATTGGGCGTGGTCTCGCTAGAGTTGATTTCCGCATTGCCATTAGCCTGTTGATGTTGAGGTTGACGTGGCTGTTGAGGCTTAGCTGGACGTTGTTCCTGCGTTCTGGCTTCTTGTGGCTTGCCGTCATTAGGTCGATTTTGCCTATCTTGTGGCGCGTTTTTATTGCGGTCATTACGATTGCGGTTGCGATTGCGGTTGTTGCGGTTGCGATCGCGGTTGAATTCTTCGTTTTTCTCCGCTTCGGTTTTTTGTTTGCTGCTAGCCGATGCGCTACTGAATAAGTTTTTGATACGGCCTAGCAAGGATAAGATCGGTGCCGCTGCAGATTTTTCCGCCACAATGGGTGCCGGTGCTGCTGGGGTGATGCCACGCACTGCGGCCACTGGTCTGACTTCCTTGGCAGTTTGTTCTGCTGTAGGGATGTAAGACGTTTCAGTCGGCAACTCCACTAATTTGTAGCTGGCGCGACTGGTTTCTTCGGTCACGTCATCGTGTTTAACACGCACGATGTTGTAATTGGGTGTTTCTAGGTGAATGTTAGGTATTAACACCACTTCAACGCCCATGCGTTGTTCGATAGCATGTATGTCAGCACGTTTTTCGTTCAACAAGAAGGTTGCCACTTCAACGGGCAATTGCACTTGGATGATCGCACTGTTGTCTTTCATGGCATCTTCTTGCGTGATGCGCAATATGTGTAAAGCAGTGGATTCAATGCCTCGGATGTGGCCGGTGCCATTGCATCGTGGGCATGGGATGTGATTGGTTTCACCTAAGCTTGGGCGCAAGCGTTGGCGTGACAATTCAAGCAAACCAAAGCGAGAAATTTTACCGGTTTGCACGCGAGCACGATCGTGATGTAAGGCGTCACGAAGCGCATTTTCAACTTCACGTTGATTGCGTTGGCTTTCCATGTCAATAAAGTCTATCACCACCAAGCCACCAAGGTCGCGCAAGCGTAATTGGCGTGCCACTTCTTCGGCGGCTTCCATATTGGTGTTGAAGGCGGTGTGTTCGATATCGCTACCGCGCGTGGCGCGACCGGAGTTGACGTCTACTGAAACCAAAGCCTCGGTGTGGTCGATAACAATGGCGCCGCCTGAGGGTAAGCGCACTTCGCGCGAGAAAGCCGATTCAATTTGGTGCTCAATTTGGAAGCGTGTGAATAGCGGGATTTCATCTTGGTACAATTTTACGCGGCCGACATTACCAGGCATGACGTGGCTCATGAATTGCAAGGCTTGTTCGTGTATGTCCGGCGTGTCGATTAGTATTTCACCGATATCGGCGCTAAAGTAATCACGAATGGCACGTATCACTAAGCTGCCTTCTTGATAAATTAAGTAGGCGCCACTTTGCATTGCTGACGCACCGTCAATGGCTGCCCACAATTGCGTTAAGTAATTTAAATCCCATTGCAGTTCTTCGGCGTTACGGCCAATACCCGCAGTGCGAGCAATGATGCTCATGCCTTTTGGCACTTCCAATTGCGCTAATACATCGCGTAACTCGTCTCTGTCTTCGCCTTCTATGCGGCGAGATACGCCGCCGCCACGAGGGTTGTTCGGCATAAGCACTAAATAACGACCGGCCAGTGAGATGAACGTAGTAAGGGCGGCGCCTTTGTTGCCACGCTCGTCTTTGTCCACCTGCACGATGATTTCTTGACCTTCTTTTAAGGCGTCTTGTATGCGTGCTTTGCTGTCTGCGCCTTCTTTGAAGTAGCTACGTGCGACTTCTTTGAAAGGTAAAAAGCCGTGCCTGTCCATACCGTAGTCGACAAATGCCGCTTCAAGTGATGGTTCTATGCGGGTGATGACACCTTTGTAGATATTACTTTTGCGCTGTTCTTTACCAGCGTGTTCTATGTCTAAATCGATCAGTTTTTGACCGTCTACGATGGCAACCCGTAATTCTTCCGATTGCGTTGCATTAAATAACATGCGTTTCATTGTTTGCTCCTTTAGGACTTAAGGCGCAGACTGATTGTTGAAGGCAGATTAAGGTGATGGTGCCAATGGGATTGGCCAAGCTACTGAAGGCGCGTTAAAAGTGCGCGTAGGTGAAATCTAACGATTTTGAATTATAAAGACTAGCCGCGAAAAAGCCGCTCTGTTCTAAAAGTATGAATAATCAACAAGTTAAAGAGCCGCATTAGCAAATGCAAGGGCTGTAATTAAACCGGTTGCTACTTCATGTGTTTCAATTGTAGGCAGTAACTTACAAGGTTTCTGCCCGTCGTTAAATTAAACAAATCATTAAAATTTATGCCGTAGTGGCGTAAATTCGTTAAAATTCTATCTTCAGTAAATGCCTATTTAGCGATACGCCAAATCGGACTACCACGTTAAGTCGCGCTTTATGTTTATTTGTCTGCGGCGGCTTGAGCGCTAATTTTTACTTGCTGCTACTTAATAATATGGCGAGCGGCGTTAACCAAGTATCTGTTTCCACCTTAAAATGCAAGGTTAGCGTGCGGTGCAGGCTAACTTATTGCCATTTAAGTGTATTTTCTACATCAATTAATCTTAAATTAATCGATAATGGAGTAAGTATAGGCTACTACTAACATTTAAGCAAAGAATGAACACTATCAGTCCACAAAATAAGCCATCTAGTTCGGAGCATGTCAGTGCATTGGCAGCGGCTTTTCTCACGGTTGACGAGGCAAGCGAGGGGCAGCGAGTGGATAACTTTTTGGCTAAAACCTTAAAAGGGGTGCCTAAGAGCCATGTTTATCGTATCTTGCGTAGTGGCGAAGTGCGAGTAAACAAAAAACGAATCGATGCGGATTTTCGCTTAAGTTTAGGTGACGTGGTGCGCATACCGCCCACGCGCGCCAAGCAGATTGATAAGCCTGAGATAAAGGCGCCCAGCGTGTCGAAGTTTGCTGATGCTATTTTGTTTGAAGACGATGCGCTATTGGTCATTGATAAACCGGCTGGCTTTGCGGTGCATGGTGGTAGCGGTATCAGTCGTGGTGTCATTGAACAAATGCGATTGGAGCGACCTAAAGCCAAGTTTTTGGAATTGGTGCACCGCTTGGATAGGGAAACGTCGGGCGTGTTGATGTTGGCTAAAAAACGCAGTGCACTGGTTGCCTTGCACGAAGCCATACGCCACAACCAAACGGACAAGCGCTACTTAATGTTAGTGCAAGGGACGTGGTTGGAGAAAAAGAAACGTGTGGT
>CALFXV010000029.1 GCA_937957775.1 uncultured Methylotenera sp.
ACGCGATCAACCAAGGCGCATTGGCTACCTCTGCTGGCAGTAACTACAGCATTCAATACACCGGTGCTGACTTTGCCATTACGCAACGACCGATTTACGTGACGGTGGATGCGGGCCAAACAAAAATCTACGGCGAGAACGATCCGATCTTCACTTACACTACGGCTGCTAAAACCACCGGTGCTGGTTTATTGGGCACGGACGGCGTGACATTAACGGGTGACTTGGCTCGTGCTGCTGGTGAAAACGTTGCCACTAACTACGCGATCAACCAAGGCGCATTGGCTACCTCTGCTGGCAGTAACTACAGCATTCAGTACACCGGTGCTGACTTTGCCATTACGCAACGACCCATCATCATTAGTGCCGATGTCGGTCTAACCAAGGTTTATGGTCAAGCTGACCCTAACTTGACGTTTGGTTTAGAGGCTAACGCGCCTGGCCGTGGCTTATACGGCAGCGACGCCTTCACCGGGTCGCTAACTAGAGAGACGGGTAACAACGTGGGCAGCTATGCGATTGGTTTAGGCAGCGTGGCTAACAGCAATTACGTGATCAGTTACGTGGCCGGTGAATTTGCAGTTACCAAAGCGACATTGAATGCGACCGGCACTAAAGTTTACGACGGCTTAATCGATTTTAATGGCGCCAACCTTAGTATCACCGGTGTGGGCAGTGAAACCTTTAGCGCTAGCGGCACGGCCACCATGCAAAGTAAAAATGTGCAAACGGCTGCCCTAGCAGACGTGGTCGGTTTAAGTTACTCTGGTAATAACGGAGCCTTGCTAAGCAACTACTTTGCTCTCAGCCCAGTCAATACCAGTGTGGAGGTGACGGTTAGATCGGTGACCTTGACGCCGACCAGTGGCCTCACAAAAACTTACGACGGCGGCCGCAGTTACAATACCCGTTTGGCTGATTTAAACGCCATGTCGCAGCAATTGGTGGGTGGCGATCAAGTTGTTTCGGCCACGGTGCTATTCTCTACCGCCGGTGCAGGGGGCAATAAGCAAGTGGACCTCAATGCTGTGTCGATTGACGACGGCAATGCGGGCCTTAACTACAACGTTTCGCTGGGCTACATTACTAACGGCACCATCGACAAAGCGCCGTTGACGATTACGGCGGTCAGCGATGCTAAGTTTGTGACGAAAAACGATAACGTGGCCACCTCTGGCAGCGCGGGCTACGCAGGTTTGCTGATTAATGGATTTGTTAACGGAGAGACGATTGCGCAGTTGAGCGGTACGCCTGCCATTACTCGGACTAATTACGGTCTGGATAACGCGGCCACTTACCCTAATGTGCTAAGGCCGGCTGGCTACACCTCGAATAATTACGACATCAGCTACGTGAATGGTAATTACACCATTGTGCCGGCCGAGACCTTGTTGGTGAGAGTGAGTCCTGCCACGGTTATTTACGGCTCAGCGCCAACCTACACCTTGACAGCGCAATACTTGCCGCCAGTGACATCAGCCGATCCTAACCCAACGCCGGTTAATTTAACGCCTGTTAACAACGGTTTAATTACCATCAGCGATGGCGCGGGTGGTTCGGCCACCTTTGCCTTAAGTGCAGCCAATACTTCGGCGACAAGCTTCAGTAGTACCGGTAATTTAGGAGTTGGCGCTTATAACTTAACCGCCAGTGGTACAAACATTGTTGCCGGAAACTTTAATGCCATGACGGTGGTGGGCTCATTGGCCGTTAACGCTAAGCAGTTATCGGCGACGGATTTAGGCGTAAGCGGCATCACTAAAGTCTACGATGGCAGCGCGGCCATTAGTTTGGGTGGCTTGAACTTCACGGCTAGCCCGAGCGGAGTGCTGGCAGGCGACAGGGTGACGGTATCTGCCATTGGCCGTTTCGTTGACAGCAATGGTAATGCCGACGCTAACGTGGGGGCGAATAAATTCATTAACGTTGACCTTGCTTTAGCGGGCCTGGATGCCAGAAACTACAGTTTGAGCAGCACGCAAGTGAGCGATGACCTTAACGGTGTTGGTTCAGGCAGCGTGACTCAGTTAGACGCCGTGGCTTGGGTGGGTCCAACGACGGGCGGCTACTGGTCAAACGCAAGTAACTGGGCGGGCGGGGCGATTCCTACTTTTAATAACGTGCGTCAAGTCACGATTCCAACCAATGCCAACGTGATTTACGACAGTGCCTTGGTGGGTACTATCGGCAGCAGCATCGTCAATAATGGCACGATTACCTTCAGTGGATCTAACGATTTCAATCTGGCTAATGCGGTGTCTGGCACGGGCGGCATTAACCAAGCGGGTGCCGGCTTGCTCACGGTGTCGGGTACTAATAACTTCAGTGGTGGCATTAGCATCAATGCCTCACGTTTGATACTGGCCAGCGCCAATGCCTTGGGCACGGGCAGCCTCACATCAAACCGCGGCAGTTTGGCCCTGCTTGATGGCGTGACCTTGTCGCAATTGACGATCAATGGTGCCGTGACGCTCAGCACAGACATCCGCACGGTGGGCGCGCAAACTTACAATGGTGCGGTGAGCGTGTCTGGCGGTAATGCCGTGGCAGGGGAAGTGACGCCACTGAACTTGACAAGCAACAATGCCAACATTGTGTTTGCTTCGACCTTGGATGCGGGTAACAGCAGTTATGCAAACAAACGCTCGTTGACCATCAACGCTGGTAGCGGCGAAGTGACCTTTAACGGCATGGTGGGCACGCAACACGCACTCTATTACGACTTTATTAAGCGTAGCAGCGACCTGAACTTATACCGCTTGATTGTGAACGCTGGCACGCTTAACTTGAATGCCGATGTCACGACCTTCGAAACGCAAACCTACAATAGCAGTGTGTTGGTTGGTGATAACGGCAGCAACGGCTTAACGCGATTACTGCTGTCTGAAGACCCGGCCGTGATTTTTAATGGCACGGTGGATGACAGTGTGACCAACACGCACAGCTTGGTGGTGAAAGCGGTGTCCTTGGTCAGCAACGTGGTGCCGGAAATTGCCTTTAACGAGGCCGTTGGTAGCACGAAAGCCTTGGCCAGTTTGGTAGTCATGACCGGCACACAAAACCCGGATTTGGCCAGCCCGTTCAGCGACACATCAAGCAACCCGAATGACTTTAATGGGCGCATCAGCATAGCAGCGAACGTGACCACCATTGGCAATCAGACTTATACCGCCAACACCATGCTAATAGGTAAAGCCAGCATCACCGATCCGTTGGTGCCCAATGAGGTGAACATGGTGAGTCAAGAAGGCAGTATTACTTACAACATAGGGCGCAACACCAATACCACGGCTGGATTGATAGGCGTCGGTACTAATGCGAAACTGAACGCCAAGTTTGGTAAGGATGGGGCTGTAAATGGCATAGACCCAAGCACGGCGATTTCAGCCTTGACCTACAAAGCGGAAGCGTTTGATCCGCCAGTGGTGAACGAGCGTGGTGCGGGCTTCTTTGCAAGCTTAGTCGCACAAAGTGTGGCGCGCAACATGAGTAATCAAGATGCCGCTGAGGTGGTGGAGGTGGGTGAGGTTGGCTTATTAGAAAATGGCGAGATTAAACGCCTGGATGAAGAAGAGAATAAAGATAAGAATAATGACCCACTGTGCGGCACGCCTGGGCATGCTGCTTGTAGGAATAAATAAGCCAATGTTGTCGGGCTAAGCCAGTTTATGGCTTTCCTGCATAATATAGGCAATTGCATCGCCTGATTATGAGTGAAGGCCCGACCTAGACATGGCGATCAGGTTTATATGTAGGAGTGGTCTGTGATCGAAAAATAGGGTGATCGCGGATAAGCCATTGCTATTTAATCACCGCGGTTTTGGCCAGCTCTTCCACCAACACTTTGCGTTTGGCATCAACCAGACCTTTGATGACGTTGTTCTTAGCGTCTTCAAAACTAGCTGGTTTGAATTTGCGGATGTCTTCCACCTTAAGAATATGCCAACCTAAATTGGTTTGCACCGGGTTGCTGACGCTGCCTTTTTTCAAGCTTAAGACAATGTCGTCTAACGGTCTGACTATCATGCTGGGTAACAACCAGCCCAACTTACCGCCTTGAGCGGCAGACGGTTTGTCCAGCGATTTGTCTTGGGCAATGCGCTCAAACGATTCGTTGTTTTCTAGGCGTTTGCTGACTTCTTGCGCTTCTTGCTCGCTTCCTAAGAGGATTTGCGACACGCTGTATTCATTCGCATTGCGGCCGCTTTTGGTGGATTCCAATTGACGGTTGTATTCGTTACGCACGTCTTCTTCTTTGATCGGATTTTTCTTGAAATAGTCGGCAAACCAGGCGTCGACTAACACTTGCTGCTGCATCAGTTTCACTTGCGCTTTGACTTCGGGTAAGGCGTCTAATTTTTTCTTGCGTGCATCACCGGCCACCAATTCGCGGGCGATCAATTCGTTTAAGACCATTTTTTCGGCATCCGGGCCCATTTGTTGGCCTTGCGCTTGCAGGTTTTGCATGAAGTGATTGAGTTGCTCTTGGCTGATGGCCACACCGTTAACGGTTTTGATGGCTTTGCTGGTATCGGCGTTGGCTTTGGGTTCCTTGCTGGCTTTTTCTGCGGCCAATGCGGCGACGCTGCCTAATGCTAGGCTGAAGCATACTAAGTACTCAGCTAAGTGACTAAAACGTGAAGTGGCCATGACCGTATCCTTATGAATGAATGCGGCCATTATAAACTAGCTGATGGTGTATGCGTTTTCAAAAAACAAAAGCCCCATTGCTGGGGCTTGTATTTTTTGGCGGAGAGCGAGGGATTCGAACCCTCGATACAGATTTAAGCCCGTATGCTTCCTTAGCAGGGAAGTGCCTTCGACCACTCGGCCAGCTCTCCGTTTTGATGCGATTATTGCTACTTGGTATTGCTTAATCGAGGCGCGATATTACTTGATTCGCCGCCAAAAATCAATTTTATATTCCTAGGCAAAGGCCCAGCAATGCTTACTTGCCTTCTAATTCAAATGCCTTGTGTAAGACGCGAACGGCCAGTTCCAAGTATTTCTCGTCCACCACCACGGCAATCTTGATTTCTGAGGTGGAAATCATTTGAATGTTGATGCCTTCTTCGGCCAAGGTGCGGAACATTTGGCTGGCAATGCCGACGTGTGAACGCATGCCTACGCCCACCACGGACACTTTAGCAATTTTGTCGTCGCCGCTGATTTCACGGGCACCAATGTGCGCTTGCACTTTGTCATTCAAAATGGCCAAGGCTTTGTTCATTTCGTTTTTGTGCACAGTGAAGGTGAAGTCGGTTGCGCCGTCGGCACCGGTGTTTTGGATAATCATGTCGACATCAATGTTGGCATCGGCAATCGGGCCCAAGATTTGGTATGCAATGCCGGGTTTGTCCGGCACGCCTAAGACGGTGATTTTGGCTTCATCGCGGTTAAAGGCAATGCCTGAGATGATGGGTTGTTCCATGTTGTCTTCTTCCTCAAATGTAATCAATGTGCCGTCGCCTTCTTCTTCGAACGAGGACAACACACGCAACTTAACTTTATATTTACCGGCAAATTCGACCGAGCGGATTTGCAATACTTTCGAACCTTGGCTGGCTAACTCCAGCATTTCTTCAAAGGTGATGGAATTAAGGCGACGCGCCTCTGGCACCACGCGTGGGTCGGTGGTGTAAACGCCGTCCACATCGGTGTAAATTTGGCATTCGTCCGCACTCAATGCGGCGGCCAGTGCCACGCCGGTGGTGTCGGAACCACCA
>CALFXV010000030.1 GCA_937957775.1 uncultured Methylotenera sp.
TCAACACACCTGAAGGCCACGGCATGCTCAAGGTATGGATGAGCCACGGTGACAAAGTCACCGAATTGCCACCCAATTTTAAAGTGATCGCCAGCAACGACAGCACCCCTATCGCGGCCTTTGCCGATGAAACCCGTCATTTTTATGGCGTGCAATTCCACCCGGAATTCACCTCCAATCCGCGTACCGGTCACCCCTTGTTTACCGCTTTTGTTAGCGCGGCCTTGGCGAATAAAAAACACTGATGACGTTTTTGACGGCGGTTGGTTAAGCGCTGCGGTATAAAAAGGCCTTGAATGAAATTATGCAATTTTGAGGTGGGCTTAGACCGCCCCTTATTCTTAATAGCCGGACCCTGCGTCATCGAATCCGAACAAATGGCCATTGATAGTGCTGGCCAGCTAAAAGAGATGGCAACGGCTTTGTCCATGCCGTTTATATACAAATCGTCTTTTGATAAAGCCAATCGCAGCGCCAACAGCACGTTCAGGGGGCTGGGCTTAGAGCAAGGCTTACGGATTTTAGATGAGGTGCGTCGCCAAATTGGCGTGCCGGTCTTAACCGATGTGCACACTGAGCAGCAAGTAAATGAGGTGGCTGCCGTGGTTGATGTGCTGCAAACGCCGGCTTTTTTATGTCGCCAAACCGATTTTATTATGGCTTGTGCGAAATCCGGTAAGCCGGTCAACATAAAAAAAGGCCAGTTTATGGCGCCGGCTGACATGCGTAACGTGGTGCAAAAAGCCCGTGAGGCCAATGGCAACCAAGACAACATCATGGTGTGCGAGCGTGGTGTGTCGTTTGGCTACAATACCTTGGTGTCGGACATGCGCGGCTTGGCCATCATGCGGGAAACCGATTGCCCGGTGGTGTTTGATGCCACCCATTCGGTGCAGCAGCCTGGCGGGCAAGGCGATAAGAGTGGCGGGCAACGCGAGCATGTGCCGGTGTTAGCCAGGGCGGCAGTGGCCAGTGGCGTAGCCGGCATTTTTATGGAGACCCATGCCGATCCTGATAGCGCTTTGTCCGACGGCCCCAATGCTTGGCCTTTGCATAGAATGCAGGAGTTGTTAGCCGTGTTGGTGGATTTAGATAAGCTGGTGAAAAAAGCCGGCTTCATAGAAAGTACATTATAAGAACTAGCTAAAACGGTTTAAGCCCATCGATTCGTGGCTAAACCATTAATTTGAGGAGTAAGTGATGAGTGCAATTGTTGATATTATCGCCCGCGAAATTTTAGACTCACGTGGCAACCCGACCGTGGAGTGCGATGTCTTGCTTGAAAGCGGCGTGATAGGCCGTGCGGCCGTGCCTTCAGGCGCTTCTACCGGTGCCAAGGAAGCCATGGAGTTGCGTGATGGCGACAGCGCTCGTTATTTAGGTAAAGGCGTGCTGCAGGCAGTGGAAAACGTCAACACCGAAATCACCGAAGCCATCATCGGCTTGGATGCTGAAGAGCAAAGTTTTATCGATAAAACCTTGATTGAATTAGACGGCACGGAAAACAAAGACCGATTAGGTGCGAATTCCATTTTAGCCGTGTCCATGGCCTGTGCACGTGCCGCGGCCGAAGAATCCGGTTTGCCTTTGTATCGCTATTTAGGCGGTTCAGGCGCAATGCAATTGCCTACGCCTATGATGAACATCATCAACGGTGGTGCGCATGCTGATAACAGCGTGGACATGCAAGAGTTCATGATTATTCCCGCCGGTTTGCCTAGCTTCCGTGAAGCCATGCGTTGTGGCGCTGAAGTGTTTCATCAATTGAAAAAGACACTGCATAAAAAAGGCCTGGCCACCACGGTGGGTGACGAAGGCGGTTTTGCACCTAATTTGCCTTCTAATGAAGCAGCCATACAACTAATTTTAGAAGCTATTTCTGCTGCTGGTTACGAGCCAGGTCGTGATGTTTACCTGGGCTTGGATTGTGCCAGTACGGAATTTTATAAAGACGGTAAATACCACTTGGAATCGGAAGGTTTGGCCTTATCATCGGCTCAATTCACCGATTACCTGGCCACTTGGTGTGATAAATACCCGATTATTAGCATAGAAGACGGCATGGGCGAGTTTGATTGGGATGGCTGGGACATACTAACCAAGCGCCTAGGCAAAACCACGCAATTGGTCGGCGACGATTTATTCGTGACCAATAGCAAAATTTTGCGTGAGGGCATACAGCGCGGTGTGGCTAACTCAGTATTGATCAAAGTTAACCAGATTGGCACCTTGACCGAAACTTTCCAAACCATAGAGATGGCAAAACGTGCCGGCTATACCGCGGTGGTTTCTCACCGTTCTGGTGAGACCGAGGACACCACCATTGCCGACATTTCAGTGGCAACCAATGCCTTGCAAATCAAAACCGGTTCATTGTGCCGTTCTGAGCGTATTGCAAAGTACAACCAATTGTTGCGTATAGAAGAAGAGTTAGGCGACGCCTCTAGTTACGCCGGCATGGGTGCGTTTTACCAATTGTTTAAATAAGCCTTGTGAAAGCGCTCACCCTCATTTTCATTACCCTTATTGCCCTGCTGCAGTATCCACTGTGGTTGGGCAAAGGCAGTTGGCTGAGCGTGTGGAAGTTAAGCCGTCAAATCAGTTTGACGCAAGAGACCAACCTCACCTTAAAGGCTAGAAATCAAGCCTTGGATGCAGAGGTGCTGGATTTGAAAAGTGGTCGCGCCGCCATTGAAGAACGCGCTAGAAGTGAGCTGGGCATGGTCAAGCAAGACGAAGTCTTTTATCAAGTCTTGGACACCGCCAAGCCCACCATACTGCCTAAAGCCCAGCCTTAATCTGCACTCCAGGCGTAGGGCAGGGTGCGCAATTCAAGCTTGACGCCATTAATGAAAAGATCGCTGGCATCCATGCTGTCTAAGCGGATTTCAGCCAAGACGGCGTAACTACCATTGGGTGCGGGCGCCGCTCTGACTACCTTGCCTACCGCTTCCTGTTTTTCCGTGACGACGTCCATGCCTGCTTGCGAAGGCACCGAAGTCGCTAGGTGAAGTAAATGCGTCCTGCGTTTTACTTTACCTAAGTAGTGGGTTCTCGCGACAATTTCTTGCCCGGTGTAACAACCCTTCTTGAAATTAATACCGTTAAGGCAATCCAAGTTAACCATTTGCGGCACAAACTCTTCTTGGGTGCTCAACTGTATGTCCGGAATGCCGGCTTGTATTTCCAACCATTCCCATGCGGCTTTGCCTACCGGCTGGCAGGTTTTTTTCAGCTCCGACCAAATGCGTTTGGCAGAGTCCGTGTTGCAGACAATTTCAAAGCGTGGCAATGGCCCGCTCAAGCGAATTAAAGTGCCGTTTTCGTTGTGGCTCAATCCTAAGGTTAGGGCAGGAATGGTGCTGAAAAAAACCGACAAAGCTTGCTCAGCATTCGCGCCGCTGATGCCCAATTTCACTGTGTCGTCGCCGATGTTGTCTAACTTGACCTTAGAGCGCATGACGTACATTTTTAGGCGTTTGGCGATGGGCTCGGCCAGTTCGCCGTTGAACTGCAAGTGGATGGCTTCTGCCTGACGGTAAGCCAAAAACAGCGCCAACAAACGCCCTTTGGGGCTACAGTAGCCGCTGTAATGGGCTTTGTCTGCGCCTAGTAAATTAACGTCGTTGGTCACTTGGCCTTGCAAAAAAGTCAGCGCATCGTCACCGCTCAAAGCCAACGTAGTCAAGTCTGATAAGTCACATACGATGTCATCTTGTGCCGCGCTCAATAGCTCATTTTGTATGTTGCCAAATGAGACTATAGTTTCCTTATTAAAAACCGCGCCTTGTTTGTTTTGAAATTCTTGCCAATCGTTGTTTGCCATGGGTCACTCGTAGTGGGTAATTAGGGGACTAAAGGCATTATATATTGAAGCGCCTTATGCGGCACTAATATAGCCGCCGTGCGCTCTGCTGAGGAAATATGCACCACATAACATTAAGCATCAGGTCGTCCATTGTTTTGTGTTGGGTATTGGGCACAATGAGCTTGTTGGGGGTAGTGTGCCTAAGCGTTTTGCCATGGCCCTGGCCGTGGCGACTATTAAGTTGCCTAATCCTGCTTGCTGCTGCTGGCCATGCGATCTTGTTGCATGGTTTAAGGCGTTTAAAGCATTCGATCGTGGTTATGCAGCTTAAACCAGATAACAGCGTCAGTATTTTACTTAAAGACGGCCGTAGGCAGGAGGTCCGCATCATGCCTAGCACCGTGGTCACGCCTTTATTGACAGTGGTGCATTATCGCTTGCATGAGTCAGCGGGCTATTGTCCCATGCGCTATGTGCTTATTCTTGCCGATGCGGTGGACGCTGAGGATTACCGACGTTTGCGAGTGTGCCTAAGGTGGGCAACGCTGCCGGTTTAATTGATTTGGTTATCGTGGGCAATGCTGGCTTCGTTAGCGCTGACTCGGTTTTTGAATAGTTCTTTTTTGTAGAATCTCAAACTGGATTGTATTTGCGCCCAGGGGTTTTTGCCCACATAGGCAAGTAACAATAATAGTGCCGCAAGGCCAGCTAATACGCTGCTTAAGTTATACGGCGCGATGTCTCGTCTAGCTGGCTTTTGCTTTTTCATGGCGTCCAACACATTATGCACGTTATCGCCATTCACGTAGTCGCCACCAATTTCCTTGGCAACATTTTTCAAGTACTCGCTGTCCAGTTTTGAGATAAACCTATCGTTTGCGCCGGCCACGCTGTCATCCCTCGTGCCTATGTTGGATTCGGAAATTTGTGCAATACCCGGTTGCAGGGCAAAGCTGTCGTTGGACCAATAGCCTATGAGTTGATTTTTTTCAGTCAACTTGGGTATGGCCGTGCCTTTTTCTGAACCTACGCCAACCAATAACCAGTCATCCGCACCTTGGAAACTAGTTAAATCTCTGGTGTTGAATGCATGCAGTTTAGGGGCTTCTTCGCCGTCCGTTAACAAGACCACTTGCGCTGGTTCAGGGAAACCGCGAACGGCCCTAGCGATGCTGTATAAGCTTTCGCGGACGCGACTGTTGCCGGCCCAAGCATTGCGCCAGTCTAAGTGATCTATGGTGTCTTGTATGGCAGCGAAATTTTCACACACTTCAATAGGGGTATAGAGGGCTGCGACACTGGTGCCGGCAAATAAGCCTATGCTGACTTTGGTATCGCAAGGCAGCGATGCCAAGGTTTCATGCATCAATTGCTGGGTGTAGGCGATACGCGATACTGGTTTACCATTGATGCGCATGTCCACCGCGTTCATGCTTTGTGAAATATCGGCGACTAGGAAGTAGCTATAGATGTTGTGCTTAAGCGGTATGGTAGGCTCAAGCATGGCCAATAACAGCAGCAGCATGGCGCTGCTGAGCAAGGCGGTGTCGCGATTGGACTTAAAATAAGCGATGAGTTTTTTCACGGTAAGCCATTCGGTATGTTGCCCATGATGAGGCCGGGCGAGTCGGATTCACCCACGCCAGGGGTGGGATTTTCTGGTAACAAGGTGATGACTCGGTCTAGATTGCGGCGCGTGCCCCAATTGCTGTTGTCTTGTTTGAGTGCTTGCTTATAAGAACTGTGCGCCTGCATCAGCAAATACTCAACTTCATCGCGGACTTTAGGATCGTTGCCGCCACTTACTTGCAAGGCTTTTAAAAAGAACATATTGCCTATATTGTGCTGTACTGCTGCCCTTTGCGCGGGCGTGCCTTTTTGCGTCAGTTGCGAATAGAGCAAGGTGGATTCTTTAAAGCGCTCGTTCTTAGCTAACCAATAAGCGGTGGCGTACTTGGCTTCAAAACTTTGCTTGTCGGTTTGCGGATTTTTACCTGTGCTCACCGCGCGATTAAAGGCGTAGATTTGCCTGATGCGGTTGACCTCATAGGCAATTGCAAGGCTGGCCAAGGTGGCCATGACGACTAAGAGTAGCGTGAGTTTTTTTACGCTGATAGATGGGAATTTAAGGCTCATGGTTTTGTGTTCCAGGTTCTAAGCTCGAAGTATTTAACGCTAAGCAAAAGCCCTATCATGAGGGCCGCAATGAAATAACAGAGTTGCGTGTAATCATGACCAGGAATTCTTTGCATGTATTTGATGGGTTTCTTTTCTTTTTGATTGATGTCGGCTATGGCCGCCGCTAAGGTTTTTGGGTCTTCCGCTTGGTAAGCGTGAAAGGGCGTACGTAGCAAGTTGAAGTAGTTATACAGCTCCACTTCCGATGGCAGCATTTCCTCATAGTGATCTTGGTATTTGGGATCAAAAATATCGATACCAGCCGGTTGACGCAACACCACCCAATATAAAGACAGGTTGTAACGCTCTAACCAGTCGCGTAATTTTTGTTGCACTTCTGCTCCGACTCGCCCTGCGCCATCTGATATTAAGATAATGGCCCTAGATCCCGAGTCGGGCACGCGTTCAAATAAGCTGACGGCACTGGTTAAGCCGCCACCAATATTGGTTTGAAATAATGAGTTGCCGGCAGTGGCGCTAATGGCAGCCAGAATCGCCTCGCGGCTGTCGGTTAAAGGTAGTACGTACATGGCCGAGTTGCTAAAAGTCACCACGCCTATCATGTCGTTTTTACGCTGGCTGACGAAATCGCTCATAATTCTGGCTGCGGCCACTGATTTTGTTTCGCCAACACGGCCCTCTGCGGTGCCGCCAGAAAAAGGGTCGTCCATACTAGCGCTGCGGTCTATCACCATGCCTATTTGGGCGCCCACGCCTATGCGTTGGATTTTTTGTTCCAAACTGTGCGGCCCCGCTAAGCCTAAAATGATGCAGAACAGGCTGATGGCAGCCAGAATTTTAAGCAACAAGCCTATTAAGTTAGAAAGTGGGTCGCTAGGCAACATGGCTACCCATGAATAGCTTCGGCTATTGGCTCTGTCTAGCAGGATAGGCAGCGCGGCCAAAGGCAGCAGCCATAACAGCAATGGGTGAGCAAAGCCCATTACTGGCTCACTTTGCTTTTAACGTTAGGCAACAATCCGCGCTCGCAATCGCGCAATTGGCGGCAGAACTGTTGCAGCCATAGCTTAGGGCTGGCTCCTAAGTGAGTGTGGGCCACGGGCGCAAAAAATACCAAGCTGGACAGACTGAAAAAGCGCTCTAATTCTTGTTTTAATGGCGCGTAAGCCGGTTTATTTTTTAAAAACTGGTCTAGGTTGTTATTAAATAAAACGCTCCCGGCGGTTTTATTCAAAGCGGCATGCAAACGCGTGGCGGCTTCTTGTATGCCGGCTTCGTTATCCGGCATTTTGCGTATATCACGGTACGCTTTGGCGAACGGGGCACCCATTCTAGGTAGCCAGGCGTGCACCCCAAGGATGTACAACAGACCAAGTAAAGAGAGGCTCAGCGCCGCTATGGCAAGGCCTAGCTGCACTAAGTCTGCTTGATCATCCAGAAACAAGGGCGGCACAAAGGGGCTCATTTCTTCTTTTAATTTAACCGCGCCGAATACCGATAACGGTGATATGCGGAATGAGTAGGAGGGGATGCGGTATTGCACTATTTCTTTGCTGTTGGTGTTGCGTAACTTAACAATTTCCGCGCGCAGGGCGGCCGGCTTGGCTAATTTGCCAGTGGTGAATACTTGATAGCGCAATTGCAGCTCGTGGTTGACGCCTTCGCTGCTAGCACTTTCTTGGTGGCTGATTTTGATCAGTTCTATGCCGGAAATTTGACCACGGTAGCGGTGTTCGTAACCCTCTATGGGTAGGGATTCTTTAACCAGTTCGTAAGGCTTTTTGACATTTAAGATGATGGTCCTGTCCAATACATCGCCGACCACGTAGCCTGCATCACGGCTAGGGTTGATTTGTTTAAGACTCACGTATTTGGCGTTCACGTCCGGCAGTATGATGTCGGCGTATACCGCTTGTGTGGCCAAAGATAAAGCGCATAGTGCTAATAAAAATCGGGTTCGCATAAAAATACTCATTAATTTAGGCTGCCACGTATTGGTGGAAATAGTCGTTAAGTAAATCGGCATCAAAGTGGTTTTCCACAAAAAAAGGCTCCATGTCGTAGCGCGAAAACAAAGATTTGATGAGTTCGCGGCGTTCAGCAAAACTTTGCAATATTTGCTCGCGGTAAGCTTTGCGCAAAAACAGCGTGCGCTTGGCACCCGTTTCAGGGTCGGTGACATTGGTGATGCCAAATTCTGGTAAATCCGTGTATTCAGTGGAGTCCCATAAAACCACCGGCACAATATGGTGGCGTTGCATTAATACCAAGGACTCTTCTAAATCGCTGATGGGCATGTGAAAGTCGGATACCATAAAAATAAGCGAGCGTTCACGAGGCAACAAACGAACGGTGTCGATGACGCCGCGGCTGCCTACTTCGGCGGCTTGGTAATCACGCAGGTTTTCTGCCATTTCCACAGTGCTGTGTGGCCTGGCGGATAGCGTGCACAGCCAATCCTCCCTAACCACGTCATCAAAGCCTATGAAGCCTACTAAGTCGCGGTTGCGGGTGGCCGATTGGGCGACCGATTGGGCAATGTCCGCTGCCACGGCTAATTTTTTTTGTTTGGCGCCGTATTGCATGGAGCCGGATAGATCGCACAGGACAAACACCGGGGTGACGCTTTTTTGGTTAAATAAGCGCACATGGATTTGCTCCAATGGGTCGCGTATGGTTTGCCTAATGTCTATGCGTCTAGGATCCGGGTAGGCTAACAGGGTCGTATGGCCACGAAACTCCATGCCCATGCCACGTTGGTTGCTTTTATGGCGACCAGGGCGACGCGAGCGCGAACGCCAGCCGATGTGGTAGCTAAACTCTTTGATGTGCTGTTCTGACATTTAATGGCCGCTGATGATGCTAGCTTATGGTGCAGCAATCGCGTTGATGATGCCGCTAAGCATTTCTCTAGCAATTTCCGTGCGACGCATTTCGTAAACCGGGCTAAATACCAAGCGATGGGCAACGGTGGAATGAAACACTGCATGAACGTCTTCGGGTAATACCGCAGTACGATTGTTCAACCACGCGTTGACCCGAGCGGCACGCAAGACCATGCCCATGCCGCGTGGGCTGGCGCCAGATAGCACTAAGCGATTCATGTCCACGCCAGCGATCTTAACGCCAAACTCAGTAGGCGTTTTGGTTGCACGCCATAAATCCAAAACATAATTGCGCAGGGTAGGGCTAGCGCTGATGCTATTTTGCAGTGTGGCGGCAAAGCCATTGAGTTGATCAAACTGCAACAAATCCTCAGGCACTTTGCCAACCAATGCATCAACGTCATGGTAGCGCGTATCGAAGACCAGGGATTCCAATATGGCTGGGTCGGATGGCACGGCAATGGGGATTTCCATCATGAAACGATCGCGCGCTGCTGAAGGAATTTCAAATGTTTCTTCACGCTCTACTTGGTTTCGATCGGCGAATACCACCATATGCGGAAAGTGATGTTCTTTATTAAATGCGGACAATGTTTTTTCTGCCATGATTCTTAAGAGCAATGAATGCACCTGCGGTCTTGCACGGTTAATTTCATTGAAAAAGAAAATAGATAAATCACTGCCTGAC
>CALFXV010000031.1 GCA_937957775.1 uncultured Methylotenera sp.
ATGTATTGTTTTCCGGTACTGTCATAAATGTATGCGCCAAAGGCACGGCTGATAAAAACCGGCGTGCCGCCTACGCTGCGAAAAGCCCGGACCGGCGAATTCACCCCACCCGGAATCAGCCGTTGGGATTGTTCAAATAAGGTTTGGTTAGTGGATGTCATGGTTGAGCCTTACGCTTGGTTGCTAAATAATTGAGTGAATTTTTGTGCGCTTAATTTTACGTCATCTGCATTAAAAATGGCATGGATTACCGCTACCGAAGCCGCTCCCGCGGCTATCGCCTGCCTTGCGTTAGCCAAATTAATGCCGCCTATGGCGACAACTGGAATGCTTAACTCTGCCTTAGCCAATTCAAACAAACTTAAATCTGCAACCGGCGCATTGGGCTTGGTGCTGGAGGCAAAACAAGCGCCAAAAGCCACGTAATCCACCCCGGCCTTGGCCGCAGCCAAAGCCAAATCCAATCGGTTGTAGCAGGAGGCGCCGAGTAATTTACTTTTACCTATTTTGCTGCGAATTTCTGCTAAATTGCCGTCATCAGCGCCTATGTGCACACCATTTGCGTCTAAGGTTAAACAAAGTTCTACCGAATCGTTAATAATTAAAGGCACGCCATACTGACGACATAACTGCAAAATAGCTCGCGCTTGCTGCGTTTGCAATGCTTGATCGGCTAATTTATTACGGTACTGCAAGACGCTCACACCGCCTTGCAAGGCCGAACTCACCTTTGTCAGCAATAGCTCGGTATTGGTTTCATCCGGCGTAATGGCATACAAGCCTTTTATCATGAGAGGCGCGCTGTTTTAATGGCTTTTACTGGAGGCTTCGCCGCTGTTAACCACGGCATCTTCTTCATCGCGCGCCCAAAACATGCGATCGGGTATGAACTGGCCCATGCCTGGCCTAAAACCGTGTTTTAGGGTTTGCCAAGTAAATTCTTGCGCCTCGGCAACGGCGTCTTCCATGCTCAAACCGTGCGCCATGCAGGCAGCAATGGCACTGGTCATGGTGCAACCCGAGCCATGGTAATTGCCGGGCAAGCGCTCCCATTTATAGGCTTTAATCAATTTGTTGTCACCGTACAAGGTATTGGTCACTTCTAGCGTACGCTCATGGGTGCCAGTGATTAAAACGTACTCGCTGCCCATGGCTAAAAGCCGCGCGGCACTTTCATCCAACGAGGTCAACGCCACCTCATCGCTGTCGTCAGCAAAGGCAAAACGGCGAGCTTCCAAACTATTTGGGGTAATCAAGGTGGCTTGCGGAAAGAGCAGCTCTATCATGGCATCCATCATGTCATCGTTGCTTAAATCGTCACCGCGACCCGAGCTTAAAATGGGGTCGATTAACAAAGGCACATCTGGATAGTCGGCCATGATTTCCGCTATCACGGCGACGTTTTCAACTGAGCCCAATATGCCTAACTTAAACGCCGATACTTGCACGTCTTCTAAAATGGCGCGCGCCTGATCGTTGACCGAATCGGCATCCATGGCCAACACGCTGTCTACACCGCGGGTGTCTTGCACAGTAATGGCCGTGACCACCGACAAGGGGTGGCATCCTATGCTGGCAAAAGTTAGGATGTCCGCCTGCAAGCCTGCCCCGCCACTTGGGTCGGTGCCGGCAAAGGTGAGTACTGATGGTGGTGCTTGGTTGGCCATATAGTCGTAAACTTTTAATTTGTCGATGGAGCGGGCGATGGGAATCGAACCCACGGCACTAGCTTGGGAAGCTAGGGTATTACCATTATACGACGCCCGCCTAATGCGTCATTTTACTGCATTTTGCTTGGGCGCTGTGCGTGGCTGCCATGATTATTAAGGTCGCTTAACGCCCACCAGGCAATAAATACGCCACTTAGAATTCCAGCGGATTGACGTCCACAGACCAGCGCACCTTAGCTGACAAAGACTGCGCTCTCAAGCTGAGCAATAATTGTTTAAGCAGGCGCTGCAAAGCCGGACGGCTTGCCGATTGCATCAGCATGTGGGCGCGCTCCATGCCTTTTAAGCGTTCCATTTGTGGGCGCACTGGATCGTAAATTAACACCTCATTACTTAGGCTGCGCGCTTGTGCAAAAGCGGCGTGCAAAAATTTTTGCACCAAGGCGAAATCGTTGGCTTCGGCGCGCAATAATGCCGTGAACACAAAAGGGGGGAACTGCACCTGCTCACGCTCTAATAACAAGGCGTTGGCGTAACTGGCGTAATCTTGACGGCGTAAAGCGTTAAATAATTCATGCTCGGGAAACTGCGTTTGTATCATCACCTGTCCGGCGATGGCCGCTCGGCCAGCACGCCCCGCCACTTGCATAAGTTGCGCAAACAAGCGTTCACTGGCGCGAAAATCCGGACTGTGCAGCGCGCTGTCGGTATCGATGACGCCGACCAAGGTTAAATTTGGAAAATCGTGGCCCTTGGCCAGCATTTGCGTGCCAACCAATATGTCTATTTCTTGATTGTGCACTTGCTCTAAAATGTCCAGCAAAGCCTCTTTGCGACTCACGCTGTCTCTATCCACTCGTGCGATGCGTGCGCCAGGTAACATTTGTTGCAAGCTTTGTTCCAGTCGCTGGGTACCGTGGCCGGTAGGATGCAAATCGGCATTGCCACAACTGGGGCATTGTGGCGGTATTTTTTGCTCGTGGCCGCAGTGATGGCAGCGCAGTTTTCTTTGGCCTAAGTGCACCACCAATCGGCTGCTGCATCGCAAACAGGGCGCAATCCAATGGCAAGCCGAGCACAATAAAACCGGCGAATAACCCCGCCGATTAATAAACAACAGGCTTTGCTCTTTACGCGCCAAGCGTAACTTTAGTGCCGCAATCAATTGTGGGCTTAAGCCTTTCTGCAGGTGTACTTTGGTGGTGTCTATGCAATCAATTTGCGGTAATTTTGCTGCCGTTACAGCGCGCTGATTTAAACTCAGCAAGCGGTATTTACCGGTTTGAGCATTGTGCCAAGTTTCCAATGCGGGCGTAGCCGAACCCAACACCACCGGAATGTTCAAGCGTTTAGCCCGCATCAGCGCCACATCGCGCGCGTGATAGCGCATGCTGTCTTGCTGTTTGTACGAGCTGTCGTGCTCCTCATCGATAATAATCAGCTTTAATTTAGGCATGGGCGTAAAAATGGATAAACGCGTACCAATCACGATTTTGGCTGCCCCCGCTTGGGCTAACTGCCAATGATGCAAGCGCTCGCCCTCGCTTAAATGGCTGTGCAAACTGACCAAGGGGAAATGCGCAAAGCGGCTTCTAAAGCGCGCTTCCAATTGTGGGGTTAAATTGATCTCGGGCACCAAGACCAAGACTTGTGCGTCGTCCTGATCCAACACTTGCTGCATCAAGCGCATGTAGACTTCGGTTTTACCGCTACCGGTAATGCCATGCAGCAACCAAGCTTGAAATTGCTGGGCGTCTTGCATGATGCTAGACAAAGCTAAGGATTGCTCGTCGTTTAATGCTGGGGCCGCCGGCTGCGCCATGCCTAAGGTTTTAACTAAGGCGGCCACTTGCTCGCTCTGTGCCCAACCCTCTTCCACCAGTTGCTTGGCCACTTTACGTGCGCTGCTAGAAATGGCATCCAACTCCAATTCCGTCAGCCCCTGTTGGGTTTGCAGTGCCACTAGCACGCGACGCAAAACGCTTTGCCTGGCGGGCAACTGAGCCACATCGACTTGACTGCCGACAGGCGTGATTAAGTAGCGGTATTGTTTACGCGATACCGCTGGCGCTATTTGCCGCATACGAGCAGGCAAACAAGACAGTAAGGCTTGGCCGTAAGGGTAGTGGTAATAGTCGGCGCTGAATTTTAATAAGTTTAAGGCTTCGCTATCCAAGGCCGGCTCGTCATTAAACACTCGCGTCACGGCCTTGAGTTTATCTAAGGCAAACTCACTCTGATTGGCCATGCCAACGACGATGCCAATTTGGCTGCGTCGACCAAACGGCACCAGCACACGCTGGCCTATTTGCACGGCTTCGCCATTGCTTAAATAATCGAAAAGTCGATCAAGCGGCAAATCTAAGGCAATTTTTAATATGGCTTTTGGCAATTTATATTCTGGATGATTAATCAGTGGCTAGGCAATTCTTAGCTTATTCAAGACACATGATAAAAACACGCGGCTAGTAGGTTAAAATAATGTTCTTAAATTATTAACGTTAAGACCATATTAGTTTGAAAGCACATCTTACCCAATTACTGGCCACTGCCGCAAAAACTATTGCGCCCGACAGTGCAGATTTAAGTATATTACTAGAGCGCCCTAAATCAGCCGAGCACGGCGATTTTGCCACCAACCTTGCATTGGTGCTGGCCAAACCACTAAAACAAAATCCACGTGCCATTGCTACCCAATTGATTGCGGCCTTACCCAGCAGCGACTTCATTGCTAAAACCGAAATAGCCGGAGCCGGTTTTATTAATTTCTTTTTAAATGCCCAATCCCAGCAACAAGTCGTTAAAACCATCCTAAGCGCAGGCGCACAATACGGGCGTAACGCGAGCGGCCAAAAACAAAAAGTCCAGGTGGAATTTGTCTCGGCCAACCCAACCGGCCCATTGCATGTTGGTCATGGTCGCGGCGCGGCGGTAGGGGATTGCCTAGCGCGATTACTGGACGCAAACGGTTGGGACGTCACCCGTGAGTTTTATTACAACGACGCCGGTGCGCAAATAGACAACCTCACCATCTCAGTCTTAGCGCGTTGCAAAGGCATCGCCACCGACGACGCCCGCTTTCCTGAAAATGGCTACCGCGGTGAATACATCGCCGACATAGCGGCCGCATTTTTGGCGAAACAAACCGTGGTGGCGGATGACATGCAAGTGACTGCCAGCGGCGACATCAACGACGAAACAGCGGTACGCCATTTTGCCGTGGCCTATTTAAGGCACGAGCAAGATTTGGATTTAACTGCCTTTCAAATCAAATTCGATGTGTTCTCTTTAGAAAGCGCACTGTATGCCGAGGGCAAGGTTGAGCAAACCGTGCAAGCCCTGATTAATAGCGGCCACACTTATGAGCAAGACAACGCACTGTGGTTAAAGACCACTGCTTTTGGCGACGATAAAGACCGCGTCATGCGCAAAAGCGAAGGCGGCTACACTTACTTTGTGCCCGACGTGGCTTACCATGCCGAAAAATGGCGCCGTGGTTTTGTGCGGGTGATTAACGAGCAAGGTGCCGATCACCACAGCACCATCACGCGCGTGCGGGCTGGCTTGCAAGCCTTGAACGCGGGCATCCCTGCCGGCTGGCCGGATTACGTGTTACATCAAATGGTGACGGTCATGCGCGCTGGCGAAGAAGTGAAGCTGTCTAAACGCGCTGGCAGCTACGTCACCTTACGCGACCTAATAGAAGAAGTAGGTTGCGATGCCACACGCTATTTTTTAGCAGCACGGCGCTCGGATTCGCAATTGGTGTTTGATATCGATTTGGCCCGTGCCCAAACTAACGACAACCCGGTGTTTTACATACAGTACGCGCACGCGCGTATTTGCAGTGTGTTAACGCAATGGGGTGGCAAGCTGGCCGATTTGCAGCAGGCCGACTTAAGCCCGCTCACGCAGGCGCATGAGATTGCCTTGTTGCAAAGACTAAGCAGCTACCCTGAAACGGTGGTCGATGCGGCAACCGATTTAGCCCCCCACACCATCGCTAATTATTTAAAAGAATTGGCCAGTGAATTGCACAGCTATTACAACGAATATAAGTTTTTAATTGAAGATGAAGCAGTTAAAATAGCCCGCTTAAGTTTAATTGCGGCGACCCAACAAGTGCTTAAAAATGGCTTGAATTTGCTTGGCGTCAGCGCCCCAGAAAAGATGTAAGGATTAAAGTGAATGATGAGTAGAGATTACAAACCCAGCCAAGAACGTTCAAAAAACACCAGCAAAGGCAACCCGCTTTTTACGGGATTGCTGATAGGCATACTCATGGGTGTAGCGGCTTCATTAGGCGTGGTGATGTTTATTAAAGGCGGTGAAAGTCCTTTTGCCCAACAAACCAGCAACGAAATCACCAAATCCGTGTCTGAGAAAATGCAAGATAAAGCCATAGTCGATCAGGCCAATGCCGATGCGGCGGCTGAAGCTGGCCCCGATGGCACACAAAACCGCTTTGATTTTTACACCATATTGCCTGGTAGTGAGAGCAAAGTAAGCGCAGAAGAAGAAATTAAAATTAAGGATGACGCACCGGAACCGGCCCTGCAAATTAGTTATTACTTGCAAGTCGGCGCTTTTCAAACCGGCGAGGAAGCCGACAACATGAAAGCAAAATTAGCCTTGCAAGGCTTTGAAGCCGTGGTGCAAACGGCGACCACTGCGGACAAAGCCATATGGCATCGCGTGCGGGTTGGGCCACTGACGAATTTAGATCAAATTAATAAAACAAAAAATGATTTGCTTAAAAATGGCTTCAAAGCCGATTTAATTAAAGTTAATCTGGATAACCAATAATACGACGTAGCAAAATTTAGACTCAGGAAAAGGAATCAAATCATGAAAAAATTGTTGAGCGCATTGCTGTTTTTAGCCTCATTCCATGTGTTGGCAGCCGACCCACAAATCGGCAGGGAATTTGATAAAACCCTGCAGATCATCCCTACCGATAACCCCAGTAAAATTGAAGTGACTGAAGTGTTTTGGTACGGCTGCATCCATTGCTACCAAATGGACCCCTTGCTGAACGACTGGGTAAAAAAATTACCTGCGGACGTAACGTTTAGACGCATGCCTGGCTTACCCCAACCTACTTGGGCGCCTATGGCAAAAGCTTTTTATGCCATGGAAGACCTAAAGCTAACAGACAAATTACACAGCGCATTGTTTGATGCCATCAACAAAGAGAAATCGCTTAATCCTACTAACGAAGCCGCAGCGATAGATTGGATCACTAAGAAAAGTGGGTTGGATAAAGCCA
>CALFXV010000032.1 GCA_937957775.1 uncultured Methylotenera sp.
ATATCAGAAGACTCATCAAAACACTGCCACCCCTCACGCCCAGAGTTAAAGCCGCGCCAATCGAACCCAATAAGGACAAAACCGGGGTTCCCAACAATAGCGCCGCCATCAACACCTTCAGAGATTGGGCATCCACATCAAACTGAATGCCGATCACAGGTGCCAGCAAAACCAAGGGAAGCCCACACACTAACCAATGGGCAACAATCTTGCCAAATACCAATGGTTGCGATGGCTCGCCGTATGGTGTGCGCACAATCAAACGCCTGGTGATTTCCAAGTTGTCCAGCTGGGTTAAGCCGGTTCCGCCAATGATAGCTAACATAAGCTTGCTTCCAGTATTAATGTACACCCAGAATTAAACCAGGCATTACACAGTGATGATTTCTTGATTCTAACAAAGCTTGGACCATTTATTGCATAGTTTATCGCACGAAATGCCGGCTTTTTACTGCCTTCTTTGCTAAATTTAGCAAAGAAGCCTAGCCAAATTGTGGCATACTCACGCCATGATGACGCAGCCAAACACTCCTCTAGACGCTCATGCCATTGCGGCTGATAGCCTACGTTTAGCGCAACAGCATTACGAAAATTTTCCAGTTGCATCCATAGTCTTACCTGCCCGATTGCGCGAACCGATTGCCTTAATCTACCGCTTCGCTAGGCAAGCTGATGATTTCGCAGACGAAGGTGAATTTAGTGTAAACCAGCGCATCGCCTTACTGGATGATTATCGTCATGAACTGGATTTATTGGCGGCCTACATCAAGCCTAATAGCGATTTCTTTCTAAGCTTAGGCGCCATGATAAAAGCCCACCATCTACCCTACCAACCGTTTTACGACTTACTCGATGCATTCAAGCAAGACGTGAGCAAAACCCGTTATGCCAATTACGCTGAAATTAGCCATTATTGTGAGCGTTCAGCCAATCCCATAGGCCGTTTGCTGCTATCGCTATACGGCGCAGCAAATCCGGAAAACAACACTTATGCCGACAAAATCTGTACGGCGCTGCAATTAATCAACTTTCTGCAAGACATAGCCATAGACCTGCAAAAAAATGCCGGCAAACAACGTATTTATCTATGCCAAGATGAAATGCTGGCTTATGGCATCAGCGAACAGACACTGCAGGAGTTTGCCTCTAGTGTAAAATCTACCGACACCAATTGGCAAGCTTTCATGCATTTCAATTTAAACCGAGCCGAGTCTTTGCTCGCTGCGGGCAAACCACTGGGGCGAAAATTAACCGGTCGCATAGGCCTTGAGATGCGCATGATTATTGCCGGCGGAGAACGCATAGCGGCTAAGATTAAGCAGCATCAGGGCGATGTGTTTAATCATAGGCCTAAACTGCAAGCTTTAGATTGGCTGCGCATCGTATTAGCCGCCCTGTTTAAGCAATAGGAAAACCATGACGCCAGAACAATATTGCCAAGATAAAACCGCCAAAAGTGGCTCCAGCTTTTATTACAGCTTTCGATTTTTATCCCAATCTAGGCGACTCGCCATCACCGCTTTGTATGCCTTTTGCCGCGAGGTAGATGACATTGCGGATGAGTGCATGGACTTATCGGTAGCCAAAACCAAACTCAATTGGTGGCGTAGCGAAATCGACCGCCTCTATCAAAATCAGCCACAGCATCCGGTAGCTAAGGCCTTGCTGCCTGCCATCCACACCTATCAATTAGACGCCGAGCATTTCATGGAAATCATAGACGGCATGGAGATGGATTTAAACTACAACCGCTACCAAGATTTCAAACAATTGCAGCTTTATTGTTACCGTGTGGCCAGTGTGGTTGGTTTGTTGTCCGCACAGATATTTGGTTTTAACAATCGAAAAACCCTCAAATTTGCCCACGATTTAGGCATGGCATTTCAACTAACCAACATCATCAGGGACGTCGGTGAGGATGCCAGACGAAACCGTATCTACCTACCCTTGGACGAACTGGCTAAATTTGGCGTCAGCGAGGACGATCTTTTAGCAAGCAGGGAATCCATTGCCGTCAAGCGTTTATTGGATTTTCAAATCGAGCGAGCGGAAAGCTATTACGACAAAGCCCTTGGCGCATTGCCAGCTGAAGACCATAAAAACCAGCGCGTGAGTTTGATGATGGCCTCGATTTACCGCACCTTGCTCCGCGAGATCGGCGCCAGTGGAGCCGAAAAAGTATTAAACGCACGTATCTCCTTAGGCGCCTTAAGAAAAATGTTGCTGGCGCTTCAAGTTTGGCTTAAGTACCGATAAAGCCTAGCAATATGCCTAAAACCCGAATAGCTATCATAGGCGGCGGTTGTGCCGGCTTAAGTGCGGCGATAGCACTGGCTAAACAAGGATGGTCGGTTAGTCTGTATGAAGCTGGCAGTGAGCTGGGTGGGCGAGCTCGCAGCGTAGCCTTTAAAAATGCGTCCGGCAGCACTTACCTAGACAACGGCCAGCACATCTTGATCGGCGCCTACAAATCAACGCTGCAGTTACTAAACACGCTAGGCATTAGCGAAAAACAAGCTTTTTTAAGGTTGCCATTTTTCGTCCGCATGCAAGGTCCAGGGCGTTGCCTTTTTAGCCTAAATACCGCGCCTTACTTACCCGCCCCGCTGGCCATGCTGCTAGGATTGCTCGCATGCCAAGGCTTGAGTTTCCGTGAGCGCTTAGCCGGGATAGGCATGATGATGCGCATGGCTTTCAAGGGCTATCGGCTAGACCAAGACCATCCCCTAGCGTCGTTCTTACAAGATCAAAACCAAAGCGCCAAAGCAACCCAGCTGCTATGGGAGCCGATTAGCTTGGCAGCACTGAATACGCCTATTCAGGCAGCCAGTACGAAGGTATTTCTAAACGTGCTCAAAGACACCATGGCCAGTTCCGCTTGGTTTAGCCTGAAAAACAACAACGATTTCTTATTAGCAAAACAAGACTTATCCGAATTGATAGGCAGGTCGGCCAGCGCATACTTAAGGCAACATGGCGTGCGCATTAAGCTAAAACAGCGCATCACGGGCATTAGCAAAAGCGATTTAGGTTTCCATCTGAGTGGCGCAGAAGAGGCAACTGTATACAGCCACGTGGTGTTAGCCACGGCACCGCATAACGCAAACCAATTAATGCTTGGGCTGAGCGAGTTGCATGCAGAACGCATGGCCTTAGCCTCGTTTGACTATCAACCCATAGTGACGGTATACCTGCAATACCCGACTCACACAAAATTGAGGCTGCCCATGATAGGCTTGACCAATGGCCTAGGGCAATGGGTGTTCGATAGGGGCCAGTTGTGCCAGCAACATGGCTTGCTTGCCGTGGTAATCAGCGGAACGGGGTCGCACCAAAACCTGTCGCAAGCGCAATTAGCCGAAGCCCTGACAGATCAGCTCAAGCAAGCCTTCCCCGAGCTGAGCTGCCCACTTTGGCATAAGGTGTTCGCAGAAAAACGCGCCACTTATGCCTGCAAGCCCGAATTAATTAGGCCGCCCTCGCAAACGGCGCTACCTAACTTTTACCTGGCTGGGGATTACTGTTACGCGGACTACCCGGCTACCATAGAGGGTGCGGTGCGCAGCGGTTTGATTTGTGCTGAACTGATACAGGCTAGCCACAAAGTCGGCTAGCGATCATTACTGGCGCAATTGCTGCAATGCCTGATCTAAGCGTTCGACGGCGATCACTTCTAAGCCAGCGATCTTGGCTTTAGGCGCGTTGGATTTCGGCACTATGGCCTTACTAAAACCCAATTTAGCCGCTTCTTTTAAGCGCATTTGCCCGCCTTGAACGGGGCGCACTTCCCCTGCCAAACCAACTTCACCAAAAACTATAAGTTTATTGTCTAGTGGCTTGTTTTTTAATGAAGAAACGATGGATAAAATGACGGCTAAATCGACTGCTGGTTCAGCAATTTTCACGCCACCCACTGCGTTAATGAACACGTCTTGATCAAAGCATGGGATACCGGCGTGCCTATGCAGGACGGCCAGCAACATGGCCAAACGATTTTGCTCCAATCCTACGCACAAGCGCTTGGGACTAGGGGCATGACTTTCATCCACCAGAGCTTGAATTTCAATCAACAAAGGCCGTGTGCCTTCCATGGTAACGGTGATGCAACTGCCGGCCACTTGGCTGTCGTGATGCGATAAGAATAAAGCCGAGGGGTTGGCCACTTCACGCAAGCCTTTTTCCGTCATGGCGAACACGCCTAACTCGTTCACCGCACCAAAGCGATTTTTGAATGCGCGTATGAGTCGGAAACTGGAATTTTGATCCCCCTCAAAATACAGTACGGTATCAACGATGTGCTCTAGAACACGCGGCCCAGCCAAGGTGCCGTCTTTGGTGACATGGCCGACCAGTATCACGGTTATACCTAATTGCTTAGCCAATCGCGTGAGTTGGGCTGAGCACTCGCGCACCTGCGCGACTGACCCGGGTGCTGAACTCAAGGCCTCGGAATAAACGGTTTGTATGGAGTCAATGACGGCAATATTCGGCTTATGGGTTTGCAGCGTGGCTAAAATCTTTTCTAGGTTGATTTCGGCCAGCAATTCCACCTCGCTGGCATCCAGCCCAAGGCGCTTGGCGCGCATGGCGATTTGTTGAGGGGATTCTTCACCACTGACGTAGATAGCCTGGGCGGATCGGCCTAGGTGGCATAAAACCTGCAATAGCAAGGTGGATTTACCAATACCCGGGTCGCCGCCGATTAACACCACCCCACCTTCGACCAAACCGCCACCAAGTACGCGATCGAACTCACTGATGCCGGTGGCTTGCCGCGCAATATCGGCCGCTTGAATGCTGCTTAATTTTTGCAGGCTAGCACTTTGCGTTAAGCCATCGAATTTATTGGCGTAGCGATTGGTGCTGACGGTTTCTTCTAAGGTTTCAACCAACGTGTTCCAAGCTAGGCAGCCTGGGCATTGGCCTTGCCATTTCGGTTCGCTAGCGCCGCATTCGGTGCAGGTGTATAGGGTTTTTGCTTTCGCCATGGCTAGCTTAGGATAAGGACTAGTAGCTGTCGGCCATGTGGCCACTGCCCGCGTAATTTTCAAAACGGGTGTGTTGCCCTATGAATGTCAGACGAACGCGGCCTATCGGGCCATTACGCTGCTTGGCAATGATGATTTCCGCCGTGCCCTTGTCTACGCTATCCGGGTTATACACTTCATCACGGTAGATAAACAATATCACGTCGGCATCCTGCTCGATCGCCCCGGACTCACGTAAATCGCTCATTACCGGGCGCTTGTCTGGGCGCTGTTCTACACTGCGATTGAGCTGCGACAACGCCACTACTGGGCAGTCCAGTTCTTTAGCCAAGGCTTTAAGAGAACGGGATATTTCCGATATTTCCGTGGCGCGATTTTCACCCTGACGCCCTGCTGGGGCCGCCATCAGCTGCAAGTAATCGATCACGATAAGTCTGAGATCGTGGCGTTGCTTAAGGCGACGCGCCTTTGCACGGATCTCCATCATTGAAAGATTTGGAGAGTCATCTATAAACAATG
>CALFXV010000033.1 GCA_937957775.1 uncultured Methylotenera sp.
GGCCACCGATGTTAGGTTATGGCTAAGGGCCAGCGCTGACCATGTTGGCGCTGCATTAAAAAAACTGCAATTGAGCTTATTGGATTTAGCCGAAGCGCACTTTGATACCGTCATGCCCGGCTTCACGCATTTGCAAGTGGCGCAACCGGTGACCTTGGGCCACCACTTAATGGCCTACGTGGAAATGCTAAGCCGCGACGCACAACGTTTTGCCGATTGCCGTCGCCGTATTAATCGCTTGCCTTTGGGTGCCGCCGCTTTAGCCGGCACCAGCTACCCAATAGACCGCGAGTTGGTGGCAAAAAAATTAGGCTTTGATGGCGTGTGTGAAAACTCCTTGGATGCCGTGTCCGATCGGGATTTTGCCATCGAGTTTACCTTCGCGGCTTCCTTGGTCATGACGCATTTATCGCGCTTGTCCGAAGAGCTTATTTTGTGGAGCTCACCGCGTTTTGCTTTCATCGATATTGCCGATCGCTTTTGCACCGGCTCGTCCATCATGCCGCAAAAAAAGAACCCCGATGTACCGGAATTGGTGCGCGGTAAAACCGGCCGTGTGTATGGGCATTTAACCGCTTTGCTCACCTTAATGAAGGGCCAGCCGCTGGCCTACAACAAAGACAACCAAGAAGACAAAGAGCCTTTATTTGATACCGTGGACACCTTGTTGGTGACACTGGAAATTTACGCCGACATGATGCGTGGCATCACCGTGAATAAAGACAACATGCGCCAAGCCGCCAGCGAAGGCTTTGCCACTGCTACCGATTTAGCCGATTACTTGGTAAAAAAAGGCATGCCGTTTAGGGATGCCCATGAAGTGGTGGCTTTGGCGGTGCGTTACGCCGTGGATAAAAAAGTCGATTTAAGCGATTTGCCGCTGGCCACCTTGCAGCAATTCTCTAGCAGTATCAGTGATGACGTGTATGCGGTATTAACTTTAGAAGGCTCGCTCAATAGCCGCAATCACATCGGTGGCACGGCGCCGGTGCAAGTAAAAGCCGCCATTGCCAGAATGCGCGCTGCACTAAAATAAGCCGCTTAATTTAAGAACAGTTCCAGCAAGTCGTTCAAAAAGCGCTGACCCAGCAAGGTCGGTTTTAAGGTCTGGTTTTCCACCAACAACAGGCCTTTATCTTGGGCTTTTTTGATGGCAACAGTTAAAGTGTCTAAGCTTAAACCGCTGCGCGCTTGAAATAAATTGAGTGGCACGCCGTCTATTAAGCGCAGCGCGTTCATCATGAATTCAAAGCCCAATTCGTCTTTTTCAATGGCCCATTCCCGTTCGACCGCCTGACCTTGCATGGATTTTTCCATGTAGGCTTTGGGGTGCTTAGCCCGCACTTCCCGACAAATTTTATCGTGGTAACTCAGCTTGCTGTGCGCGCCGGCACCTATGCCTAAGTAATCCCCAAATTGCCAATAATTTAAATTGTGCCTAGCTTGTTTGCCGGGTTTGGCAAAGGCCGAGGTTTCGTAATGGCCATAGCCGTGCTCGGCTAACAAGGCTTCGATGGCAATTTGCATTTCCGCGCTGCTGTCGTCGTCTGGCAAACTGGGCGGTGTGCGGTAGAAAGGCGTATTGGGTTCCAAGCTTAAATGGTAAAAAGACAAATGGCTGGGCTCGAATTGCACGGCTTTTTGCGCATCTTGCATGGCTTGCGCCAAACTTTGCTCGGGCAAGCCGTACATCAAATCTAAATTCACCTGCTCAAAAGTTTGCATGGCCAAAGCAATCGCCGCCAAGGCTTGCTCGCTATCGTGTATGCGGCCTAAGGCTTGCAGGTGGGCATCGTTAAAACTTTGTATGCCCAGCGACAAGCGCGTCACGCCGGCCTGTTTATAGCCTATAAAATTGCCGGTATCGACCGTGCCGGGGTTGGCCTCTAAGGTAATTTCGGCATCGTATTCCAAGGGCGTGAGCATGCGCACCTGGCTTAAAATTCGGTCTATGCCCTCGGCTGAAAATAAGCTGGGCGTGCCGCCGCCAAAAAACACCGAGCCCAATTTGCGACCCCACACTTTGGGTGTCGCTAATTCCAAGTCAGCAATCAAGGCGGCTATGTAAGCGCTTTCAGGAATGCCGTCATTTTTATGGCGATGTTCATGCGAATTAAAATCGCAATAAGGGCATTTTTTAACGCACCAGGGAATATGTATATATAAGGAAAGCGGCGGTGGGTTGCTTAAGCCGGATAAGGTGGCTTCGCCTGCAAGCGGCGCGATCGTGTTGATGGGCTTGTTGGAGTAAGCCGTGTCGGCTTTTATGGGGATGACTTTTTTAATCTGGCTTACCTTTATCAAGGGTTGATTGAGGATACAAGCATGTTAGCAAAAAATACGTTTTGCACTCTTACACAAGCGCGAGCAACTCAGTGGCATATTCTATGGTGTGGTTGGTAATAGCAAAAACTTGGTACAGGTAATTTTCATCTAGCTTGATACTGTTGATCATTTTAAGCTTTTTCGATATTGACCAGGCGTCATACCAAATTTTTTCTTAAAGGCATAAATAAAATGATTGACGTGCGAATAACCAACTTTATGGGCTATGTTTTTCATCGGTAACTCTTGAACTGTCAGGGCTTGGTAGGCTTGAAACAATCTTAAATTTGATACAAACGAATATACAGATTCATTGTAAGCAAGAGTGAACAAAGCATTTAATTTTGTAGGGGCTATTCCAAAATACTTACCTAACTCTTTAAGGGTAGGAATTGCCCCATGCGATGTCATCAGATGGTGATGTACATCTTCAATTTTGAATTCCATTGAATTGGTTTTAAGAAGCGCTGAACTAGAGGATGTAATATGACTTTTAATATTCGCAAGAAATTTAATAATGATCGATTGAACATAGAGTAACTGCATTTTTTTACCCAAATTTTGAGGCAACGTAAAGAAAAGTTCGTTTGAAATTTTCATGGGTAAGGGTAAAAAAATAAAAGGACTTTTCTCATTTAATGCTAGGGTTTGATGGAGCGATTCCCATCCTTTATTTCCCAAATAGTCAACTATTGTCGCTTCAGGAACAATTAAAGTGGTGGAGGTGATATCTTCATTTGTATAGACGGTTTGGTCTACATCGTATTCATGTAATCGTGCAAATAAAACCAAGCCATTTTCACGCAATATTTTTAGCTGGGGCATGCGTGAATGCATATCAATTTTCCCCGAATGAACGATATGAATTACAAATACTGGGGCATCAAATTTAACTGAAAATTTACCTAATTGAATCGTTGGCGGACAAGCATTTTTAATGAATTGATGATGATCTCGAATTAATACTATGCCATCTAAAGTAGGCAAATGTTCAGTAAATCCCGTAGCGATTTCTGGCGGATAGGGAAAAGCGACTTTAGCAAAACCAGAATCGGAATCTATCGAGGTGGATTCATTAATTACATCTTGGATCAACCAACTAATATTATGGTTTTTTGACATTTTTGAATTTTGATTAATTAATAAATGAATGGATTGTAGGTGAAAAATTGAACCGTGCTAATAATTAATTCGTAGTTTTTTGTTTTTAATTCGTAGAATAAAAGTGTGATTGCATGTCTTTTAAATTCTAGATTGCATTTATTATATCTATGTATAAATATATTTTAGTTATAAAACCCTATTGTTTTGTTAAATTCCTTAGATAAAACCATAAACCGAAAGAAATTTATTTGGAAAGCTTCTTTCCAAGGGATTTTTGCGTGCATTTTTTTATTTAAAAAAACACTGCTTAATGCCTTGATTTTGTTAACTAGTTTATGGTTAGTTACACTTCCTGTTTTTGCGGCGGATCTGCCAACGGGTGGAAAAGTTGAAGCGGGCCAAGCAAGCATGTCTCAAAATGCTCAAGTTCTGGACGTTCATCAGACTAGTCAACGTGCAGTTGTCAGCTGGAATTCCTTTGATGTTGCTAAAGGCAATACCGTAAATTTCAATCAACCAAATGCCAACTCTGTGATGATGAATCGCGTGGTGGGCACATCACAATCCATGATTGATGGTGCTATCAATGCCAATGGTCAAGTTGTTTTTGTCAATCCTAACGGGGTGGTATTTGGTAAAAACGCTGAAGTTAATGTGGGTGGTTTAGTTGCCACTTCGATGAACATTTCAAACGATGATTTTATGGCCGCTAAAGACGCGATGTCCTTTTCCGGTGAGGATTCGGGTAAGGTGGTGAATAAGGGTCGCATTAACGTCAATGACGCAAAAGGTTACGTTGTTTTAATGGCACCTGAAGTAAGAAATGAAGGTGTTATTTTTGCAACCATAAGCGGTCAAAATTCGATTGCTTTAGTCAGCGGTCAAAAAGTTACTCTTACCTTCGCAGACCGCCAGTTAATAAACGTATCCGTGGATGCGTCTTTAATTAATACGCTGATTTCAAACAAACGCCTCATTGCAGTCAATGGCGGTAAAGTGGTTATTGCAGCCAATTCGGCTAACGACTTAATGAACTCCGTCATCAGCAACAAAGGCACCGTTTCAGCCGATGGTGTGAATGTTCAAGGTGGCGTAGTAACCCTCACGGCCGGTACCGTTAGCCAAGCTGGTACGGTGTCTGCAAACGCTACTGCGACCAGTTTAAATGAACATACTCCGACAAGCGCTGCGACAACTTTGGCTGGAGTGGGCGGGCAAGTGAACATTAATGCTAAACAAGTCAACATCGAGGGCGCATCCAAAACAAGCGCAACAGGTAGTCTAGGTGGCGGAGCGGTCGCGGTACAAGCCACTAAAAACATATCAATCAAATCAGGTGCCATCCTAGATGCATCTGCAAGCTTGCGTGGCAACGGCGGTCAAATTTCCTTAAGTGCTCAATCAATTGATTTGCGCGGTAATTTAATAGCAAGAAGCGGCACGCAGTCAGGCAATGGCGGTGTAATTAATGTGGCTACATCAGGGCTCAGTGTGAGTGAAACCGCCTTGGTTGACGCAAGTGCTCAATCTCCAAATGGGCAAGCCGGTCAATTTAATCTAAGTGCAAATGAAATTATCGTTGATCAAACCATTGCCAATTTTGTATCTAAAACCTTAGAAACAACAAAAGTAAGTCTTAATGCTTTCAAAAATATGTGCATGGATTTCGCAGGCTGCACTGCCAATGGATCAGGTTTGATTGCATTGTTAGCGGATGCTTCAATTAACAAAGCAAACAATACGCCAACAGCTTTAGTGATGAATGCAGATGGTCAGTTGATTATTGAAGGCAGTGTTGTTAGTGCGAATACCGCTCCATTGGATCTCCTATTACAAAGTAAGGATAGTGTGGTGCTAGCAGTGTTGGCTTCGGTACGTGTTCAAACTATCGCAATTTCAGGTCCTGTAATAGAAGCCAACGGCAACCTATTTGCTTATGGATCTAGCCAATCTGGTGGACCATTTATGGCCTTGTTTGGTGCAAAATTAGTCATCTCTGGCAGACTCAGATCAGGGTCAAAACAAAACCCTGGTCGCATCAAAATACAGGGCAACGATGAAATCATTATTCGTGATGCATCCATTATCACGGAAGGTGATGAGGGCGGTTTAATTAGCATCGCTGCAACGGAAAACTTGCTAGTAGACAACGCAGAAATTTTAACCAACGGTGGAAATGGTCGTGGCGGTTCGTTGGATATCTTGGCGGGTAGCGTAGCAATTTATAGTAGTAGTTTCAAAGCAAATAGCGCCAATGATGGCGGCCAAATTCAAATTATCGCAGATCGTGGCGATGTCAATTTACAGCAAAGCTTAATTCAAACTAACGGCAGCAATGGACTCGGCGGAACGATTTTGTTGTCCGGTGTGAACAATACCTTAATCTCCAGCACCGAGATTTCAGCTACAGGCTTTCAGCAAGGCGGCACCATCAAAATCGGTAATGACGCTATCAAGCAAACCATTCCGTTCTCAAATTTTACCTACCTCGATTCAAAAACAATTGTAGATGCCAGTCAAAAAAACGCGAATTCTTATTCACGCAATGGTGGCTACATTGAAACATCTGGCCATACCATCTCAATGCTTGCTTCCATTAATGCTGGTCGCGGTGGCATCTGGTTATTGGACCCAACCGACATAGTTATCTCATCCAGTGCAGATTACTTAATCAATCTTAGCAACAATGTGTCAAATAGCTTCGGGCCCAGCAATTCACTTTCCAGTTCAGACCGCCTTTACACTTCCTCAGGCAGCAGCACTTCTTATATAGATGTCGCCACTTTAATTACCGCACTTAATTTAGGCCAGGCCATTACGGTGACTACCGTAGGCAGTGCCGGCAGTGGTAACGGCGATATATTTGTCGATGCGGTAATCAGTTCCACTGATGGCTCCCTTTCATTAAAAGCAGCCGGCGCGGTCAACATCAATCAAGCTATTAGTCTGCTGGGCTATAACAGTCAGCTATACGTAGAGGGTACGTTAATTAATGTGAATGCCAATGTGACGACTAAGATGTCACAGCAATATAACGGCCCGGTGCGTATTGCTAATTCACCCACGTTGACTAGCTTAGGTAATGCTTCCGTTGATGCGGCTTACATTATTTTTGGCGCTACAGTTGATGACAGCAATGCAGGCAGTAACGCATTAACTCTCACTACCGCCTACCCAGGTGCGCTTGCCTTTAGTGCGGCGGTGGGAGCGAACCAAGCTTTGCGAACTTTAACGGTGAATGGCAACACGCTGTTTACTAATGGCGCCATCACAACGACTAACTCTCAAGAATACAATGTTGCTAACATCAGGTTGGCTGGCGACACTGTCATGACCACTCAAAATGCAAGTATCACTATATATTCGGCCATCAATGAAACGGACGACAGCAACGGCGGCCACAGCTTGGTGGTCGACGCCGGTAGTGCCAACGTGTATTTTTACGAGGGCATAGGTAGCGATAATCCCATTAAAAACTTGTCCGTACTAAGTCGTGTGGATGTGTATGCCAATATCACAAGCACTGGCACTCAGACCTATGCTGGGCCAGTGTTAATTAGGAACCCTGTAATTTTTTCCACACCGTCTTCCATCACTTTCGCCTCCACTTTAGATGACGTCAATATAGGACAAAACAGTCTGGTATTACATGGTGAAACCGGCATTTATTTAGCTGGCGATGTGGGAGTCACAACCGCATTCCAAAGCATTGCATTCGAAGGGCCGGTAGGCTTGAATGGTTCGATCACAATTAAATCGGCGGACGGTTTAATTGAGTTTCAATCAAGCATTGTGGTTGCCCAACAAGCTGGTGTAGGCCTTTACGCGTTAAATCTAAACGCAGGCTTAGCCAATATTAAGTTAGCCGGATCAATCGGGTTTGACGGAACCTTGTTAAATGGGGTTGCAGTTAACAAGCGACTTGGTGAAATTTCCTTTAATAGCCCGGTCATTATTGGTCAAAATCTGGCTTGCATCGCTCGTGCTTGTGATGTCATTTTGGCAACAGAAAATAAACCCATTACGTTTAATGCTGCAGTAAACGATGCCGTAAGGGGTCGACACAATTTGATTATTTCAGCCGGCACCTCCCAAGTGAATTTGTTTGCGCCCTTGGGTTCTTCTGCCGCATTTGCTAGTCTGGAAGTTTGGGGTACTGTGAACATGAGTGCTTCGGTCAGCACGATTGGGGATCAGGTTTACCATAACAGTATTGCACTTAAAGATGCCGTGACAATGACCGCAACCACGGGCAACGTCGTGTTTGAGGCTAATGTATTTGGCGATGGTGCTTCATTGATCCCCAGGGACATGATTCAATTTTTGGGAAACGGCGATTACCTCTATAACAACACGGCTTACATTGCAGACGCGATATCAGGCAGCAACAGTCAAGTAGCTGCCGTTACCTATGATGCGATCACGAATACTTACCAATGGACGCCTTCCTATTCTGATGTGGTCAAAGTCTTGCAAGTTGCGGGCGGCGGGGCAGGCAGTGGCGCGACAGCGGGCGGTGGCGGTGGCGGGGTTTTATATAACGCCCGCACCCCAATTTTGTCTGGTAATACCTACACAGTAACAGTGGGTGCCGGTGGTTACACTGACCCAAGTTGGTGCTGGTGTTCAACGGGCAGCAATGGCGGTAACTCGCAATTTGGTAATTTAACGGCAGCTATCGGTGGCGGTGGCGGCAGTGGCGCCTGGGGCTGGGGTGCCAGTGGCGGCTCAGGTGGCGGCGCCTCTGTTTATGTATGGCAAGACAGCGGCCTTGGTGGCTCGGCATTTCTCGGTCAAGGTAACCCAGGGGCCGGTGGCGCTTACACAGGTTCATATTGGGTAGGCGGTGGTGGTGGCGGGGCGAGCAGCTCGCCCTTGTTATCCCAGCATTACCAATATTCCGGTGCCTCTGCTAATGGCGGCGCGGGGATCGCCAATAACATTACCGGGACTGCCGTCTATTATGGCGGCGGGGGCGGCGCTTCAGCAGACAACGATCAATTTGCTGGGTCAGTCGGTGGCATAGGCGGCGGCGGTAATGGGGGCTATTGGAATGGCTCCTCATGGGTTTCCGCAACGGCCGGTCAAGATAATGTCGGTGGTGGCGGTGGCGCCAACGGGCCGTGGCGTAGTGGCAATGCGCCAGGCGCTAAAGGCGGCTCCGGCACGGTGATTGTTGCGCGCCCAACTTATGGTGTAGCGGTTGATCTGAACATCCATAGTGGCGGGAAAATTATTGGTGTGGAAAATATTTCTAACATCAATAAGCTCGCTTTGTCATCAAGTGGTAACGGCAATACTGCCGTAGTCCTACCTTTTGAGTTAATCAACAATTCAACCGGCTTCACCAAGGGCGGCACGGATACGTATACGATTACTGGTCTGTCTAGCTACAGTCATGCCATCGCGGTCTACGGCGGGCTGTTATCGGTGCTTGACTCCCCATCCCGCACTCTTAATATTGAAACCCTATTATTACAAGGCGGCGGGTTGGCCTTGGATGCCGCCAACCCACAAGATTTAACGGTTAACAATTTAACTACCTATGCAAACAGCCCAATTACAAACGCCAATACGGTTAGGGTAAATGGCGCAACCAGTTTAGGTTCCAGCGTGTCTTCCATAGGCGACCAGTATTATGTAAACGACGTTAGTTTGATGAGCGATACCATCTTGACCAGTGCAAGCGGTAACGTTGTTTTCGGGGGCACCGTGACAGGTTATATTTCTGTCTTGCAATTTTTAGGCGGCGGCAATTACCTATTTAATGACGTGGCCGGCACCTTAACAGCTGCGACCAATTTAGGCGGTGCATTTACACTTAATTACACTAATGGTCAGTACGCGTTTAGCTCGGTGTTCAGTGCGCAAGCCCAAGCCTTGCTAGTAGGCGGTGGTGGTGCGGGTGGTGCGGGCGGTGGTGGTGGCGGTGGTGGTGTTATTTATAACCCTAACCTATTGCTAAATGCCGGTTCTACCTATGCGGTGGTGGTGGGTGCCGGTGGGGTGACAACGAGCATCAGTAATGGCCAAGCTGGCGCTAATGGCGGTGGCAACGGTGGCAACACGCAATTCGGTAGCTTAATTGCTATTGGCGGTGGCGGTGGTGGTGGTCCTTACATCAATAACTACGCAAGCTGTTGCTGGAATGGCGGCTATAACG
>CALFXV010000034.1 GCA_937957775.1 uncultured Methylotenera sp.
TTATGTTTGAAAACCACCCGGATTTACGCCGCTTGTTAACCGATTATGGCTTTGTAGGCCATCCATTCCGTAAAGATTTCCCCATGATAGGCTTAGTTGAAATGCGCTACGACCCAGAGCAGCAACGCGTGATTTATCAGCCAGTTAGCATAGACGAGCGTAATAATGTGCCGCGCGTCATTCGTAATGAAGGGGCGCACGCTAAATAGGCGTTGATTATGGCTGAAATTAGAAATTACACGATGAACTTTGGTCCGCAGCATCCAGCTGCGCACGGCGTGCTACGCTTGGTGTTGGAGTTGGACGGCGAAGTGATACAGCGTGCCGATCCGCACATAGGCTTGTTACACCGTGGCACGGAAAAGCTAGCTGAAAACCGCACTTATTTGCAGTCCATCCCTTACATGGATAGGTTGGACTACGTGTCCATGATGTCCAATGAGCATGCATATGTGATGGCCATCGAGAAGATGATGGGCATAGACGTGCCGCTGCGTGCGCAATACATCCGCGTTATGTTTGATGAAATAACCAGGGTGTTAAATCACTTGCTGTGGTTAGGTGCGCATGCATTGGATGTGGGCGCCATGACGGTGTTTTTGTATGCCTTCCGCGAGCGTGAGGATTTATTTGATTGCTACGAGGCGGTTTCTGGTGCACGTATGCACGCAGCCTATTACCGTCCGGGTGGGGTATACCGAGATTTACCCAATCGCATGCCGCAGTATGCCGTCTCGCCACTACGCAACGCGAAAACCGTGGCCAAGCAAAACGAAAACCGTCAAGGTTCCTTGTTGGATTTCATAGAAGACTTTACCCAGCGTTTTCCGAAATACGTGGACGAATACGAGACCCTGTTAACCGATAACCGAATTTGGAAGCAGCGCACCGTCGACGTGGGCATCGTCACCCCAGAGCGTGCCTTAGCCCTAGGCATGACCGGCCCGATGTTGCGTGGTTCTGGCATAGCGTGGGATTTGCGTAAAACTCAGCCTTATGAAGTGTATGCCGACATGGATTTTGATGTGCCGGTGGGTGTCAATGGCGATTGCTACGACCGTTACTTGGTGCGCATGGAAGAGTTTAGGCAATCCAATCGCATCATTCAGCAATGCGTGAATTGGTTGCGTGCGAATCCTGGACCAGTCATTACTACCGATAATAAAGTCGCACCGCCCGATCGTGCTGGCATGAAGAGCAATATGGAGGACTTGATCCACCATTTCAAATTGTTTACCGAAGGCTTTCATGTGCCAGCGGGTGAGGCTTATGCGGCGGTGGAGCACCCTAAAGGCGAATTCGGTATTTACATGGTGTCCGATGGCGCCAACAAACCTTACCGTCTAAAAATTCGTGCACCTGGCTTTGCCCATTTAGCAGCCTTAGATGAAATGACGCGTGGCCACATGATTGCTGACTTGGTGGCCATCATAGGCACGCAAGACATTGTATTTGGCGAAATAGATCGATAAAAATTGAGTTAGCTATGTTAAGTCCACAAATTACAGAAAAAATTGATTACGAGCTGACTAAGTACCCAGCCGATCAGCGCCAAGCTGCGGTGATGAGTGCTTTGCGTATCGTGCAAACCGAACGCGGTTGGTTGTCACAAGAAAGCATGAGCGAGGTGGCCGCCTACATCGGTATGCCCGAGATTGCCGTCATGGAAGTGGCCAGTTTTTACAATATGTACGATTTGGCGCCGGTGGGTAAATACAAAATCAGTGTTTGCACCAATATTTCCTGCATGTTGCGTAATAGCGACGAAATCGTTGATCACCTAAAACACAAGCTAGGCGTGGACTTTAATCAAGTTAGCGCAGACGGTAAGTTTTGCCTTAAAGAAGGCGAATGCATGGGTGCTTGCGGTGGTGCTCCCTTGATGATCATTAACAACCACACCATGCATGAATTTCTAACGCCGGCTAAGGTTGATGCTATTTTGGATGAGTTGAAATAATGGCCAAGCAATCAGCAAAATCGCCAGCGCCTGTCATGACCGATCCTAAGGGTCAAACCTTAGTCTGTTTACGTACCTTGAGCGAAAGTGAGCCAGCCGCATTAGCAACTTACTTAAAGCTGGGTGGCTACCAATCCTTAAAGCGCCTAGTCACAGAAAAAACCAAAGCCACTGACATCATCACCGAGGTGAAAATTTCCGGTCTGCGCGGGCGTGGTGGAGCAGGGTTCCCGACCGGTCTTAAGTGGAGTTTTATGCCACGCTATTTTGACGGCGTTAAATACTTGGTATGCAATACCGACGAAGGCGAGCCCGGTACATTTAAAGACCGTGACATTATTCGTTATAACCCGCACCAACTAATAGAAGGCATGGCCATTGCTGCTTATACGCTAGGCGCTCGAGTCGGCTACAACTACATACACGGCGAAATCTGGCAGGATTACGAAACCTTTGAGGCTGCCCTAAAAGAGGCTAAAGAAGCCGGCTACCTGGGTGAAAATCTATTTGGCACGAATTTTAGTTTTGATCTGTATGCCGTGCACGGTTACGGCGCCTACATATGCGGTGAAGAAACAGCGCTGATAGAGTCCATAGAGGGCAAGAAAGGCCAGCCGCGCTTTAAACCCCCATTCCCAGCCAGCTATGGGGTGTTTGGTAAACCGACCAACGTAAACAATACCGAAAGTTACGCATCCATTCCATGGATCATGCAGCACGGTGGGCAAGCGTTTGCCGATTTGGGTGTGGCTAATTCAGGCGGTACTAAATTGTTTTCTGTGTCCGGTCACGTGGAAAAACCGGGCAATTACGAAGTTAAAATGGGCACGCCTTTCGCCGAACTGCTGGCCATGGCCGGCGGTGTTTGGCAGGGTCGCAAACTAAAGGCGGTGATCCCAGGTGGCCCATCAACGGCAGTCATACCGGCCAGTGTGATGGAGTCCACGACCATGGATTACGATGGCTTAAGCAAAGCTAGATCAAGCTTGGGCGCGGGATCCATGATAGTCATGGACGACAGCACCTGCATGGTGAAGGCCTTGCACCGATTGTCCTATTTCTTTTACGAAGAAAGTTGCGGTCAATGCACGCCGTGCCGTGAAGGCACCGGCTGGGTCTACCGTGTGTTGGATCGCATCGTCAAAGGTCAAGGCAAAATGGAAGACTTGGATCTTCTAACTGACATCAGTAAAAACATTTCAGGCCGTACCATTTGCGCTTTAGGCGAAGCCGCCGCGACGCCAGTGATTAGCTTTATTAAGCATTTTAGAGCGGAATTTGAGTACTACATCGAGCACGGTAAAAGTATGGTTGATAGCAAGGCGGAGCAAGGTTAATGTTAAACATAGAAATTGACGGCAAAGCGTTAGAAGTCGAGCACGGCAGTTCCATCATTGATGCGGCCGACAAAGTCGGCATCGCCATTCCGCGTTTCTGCTACCACCCGAAATTATCCGTGGCGGCCAATTGCCGCATGTGTTTGGTCCAGGTTGAAAATTTCAACAAACCGTTGCCAGCTTGTGCCACACCAGTAGCCGATGGCATGAAGATATTCACGCGCTCCAAATCAGCCATAGAAGCGCAAAAAAGCGTGATGGAGTTCTTGCTGATTAACCACCCGCTTGATTGCCCTATCTGCGATCAAGGCGGCGAGTGCGATCTGCAAGACGTGGCGGTGGCGTATGGCACCAGTGGTTCACGCTACACAGAAGAAAAACGCGTGGTGTTCAATAAAAACATTGGCCCATTAGTCAGCACCGACATGACACGTTGCATACAATGCACACGCTGCGTTCGCTTCTTGCAAGAAGTGGGCGGCATCATGGAGCTAGGCATGGTAGGGCGTGGTGAGCACGCTGAAATCACTGCTTACGTGGACAAGAGCGTGAATTCCGAATTGTCCGGCAACATCATAGATTTGTGCCCAGTCGGCGCATTGACCAGCAAGCCTTACAGGTATTCTGCCCGCAGTTGGGAATTAACTCGCAGGCCCAGCATAGCCCCACACGATGGTTTGGGTTCACACATAGAGGTGCACGTTAAAGACAATAAAGTCATGCGCGTGTTACCACGCGAAAAAGACAGCATCAACGAGTGTTGGCTGTCGGATCGTGACCGTTTTTCCTACGAAGGTCTCAATAGCCCAGATCGCTTAAAAGTGCCCATGATTAAGCACAACGGTAACTGGGTGGAAACGGATTGGAAAACCGCGCTGGAATTTGCGGCAGGCCAGATTAAAGACATCACCAGTGAGCACGGTGGTGACGCATTGGGTGTGTTGGTTTCACCCAACAGCACCATGGAAGAAGGCTATTTGGCTAAACAACTGGCCACGGCGCTCAACTGCGGCAACGTTGATTACCGTTTGCGTCAAACTGACTTTAGGTTAGACGGCAAACGCATGGGTACACCATGGATGGGTTGCAATATTCATGAGATAGAAGACTTGGATCGCATCTTGGTCATAGGCTCTAATCTTAGAAACGAGCACCCGTTACTGGCTAAGCGTTTCCGTAAAGCCGTGGCCAATGGCGCCGAACTTTCTATCATAAGTCCACTAGACAATAACCCACTGATGGACATCGCCCACAAAGTGATAGTGCGCCCCAATGACATGGTGAATGTCTTGGGTCAAGTGCTCAAAGCCATGTCCGGTTTACAGCGCTTATCCTTGTGTTTACCACCATCACTGAACCAGTTGCTTGAAGAAATTAAAGTCAGACCGAATACCCAAGCCATTGCCGAGAGCATGGCTGGTCATGGTAAAGACTACGATTTGATTGCACCAAAAGTCGGTATCTTTATCGGCAACATGGCTTTGAGCGATCCACGCTTCACTGAAATGTACAGCATGGCCGAAGCCATAGGCGGTATTTGCGGTGCGAAAGGCGGTATCTTACCGGCCGCATCAAACAGCACCGGCATGCACATGATGGGTGTGATGCCTAGCAGCAGCGGCATGCATGCCAGGGCCATGTTGGAAGTGCCACGTAAAGCTTACCTAATAGTTAACATAGAGCCGGAGTTGGATTGCCAGCACGCGGCATTGGCCAAAGCCGCCATGCAAAAAGCCGAATGCGTGGTCGCCTTGACCGCTTACAAATCCAGCGCCCTAGAGCATGCCGATATCTTGTTGCCTATTGCCCCCTTTAGCGAAACCTCGGGCACCTTTATGAGCATGGAAGGCCGCGTACAAAGTTTTGCCGCGGCGGTTAAGCCGCTGGGCGAATGCCGTCCGGCATGGAAAGTATTGCGCGTGTTAGCCAATACGCTGGGCTTGCCAGGTTTCGATTACGAAACCAGCGAGCAAGTTAAACAGGCTATTTTTGCCGGTGAAAAACCGTCGGCGGTGGTGTGGCGTAGCCTGAATAACAACCTTAAAGATTTGGTGGAGATACAAATCAACATCAAACACGATGGCTTGCAACGTATAGGAGAAGTCCCGCAATACGAATCCGACCCCATCGTGCGTCGCTCCATGCCATTGAAAAAAACCAAGTACAACATCAAGCCTATGGCGCGCATGAGTGCCGCTCAGTTAGCCGAATTGGGCTTGCAAGAAGGCGATCAAGTTTTAGTGAAGCAAGACAAAGGCAGTGCGGTGTTGACTGTTAAATTGGATAATCACGTGGCTAAAGGTTGCGTACGCGTGGCGGCCGCCCATGAAGACACCATAGGTTTGGGCGATTTAATGGGTGACATCACAGTGGAAA
>CALFXV010000035.1 GCA_937957775.1 uncultured Methylotenera sp.
GTAACCGTCTAATGCCGCTTCTTGGTGGGCCAAGATGCTGTTCATGTAGTTGCCATTGGCTTTGGCTTTACACATGGTGATGTTGACGTGGTGACGAGAGAAAGACGAGGTTTTAACGCGTATGCCATTGTCCAAGGCATCTTGACCCATGTAAGCGCCCCATTTCCAAGCTGCTACGATGACATGCGTCGATAAGGTTTTGGCTGAGATGCCCATGGCTTCCGCACCGTAAAATGCCATGGGGCGCATGTAGGCCGATTCTAAATTATTTTCTCTGACGGCAGCTTTTTGCGCTTCCATCATTTCCTCTTTGCTGTAGGGCATTTTCATTTGCAAGATGTGTGCGCTGCGAAACAAACGATCGGTATGTTCTTTCAAGCGGAAAATGGCCGTGCCCTTGTCGGTTTTGTAAGCGCGTACGCCTTCAAATACGCCCATGCCGTAATGCAAGGTGTGGGTTAAAACGTGGGTGGTGGCATCGCGCCAGTTAACCATTTTGCCGTCATACCAAATTACGCCATCGCGGTCTGCCATTGAGGTTGGAATTGCCATGTTGTTGCCTTATAAACGAATTTTGTAAAAGCCTTATTGTAAACTAAAGGCCGTAATTCTTGTAGAATGTTAAAATCAAAATCACTTAAAAACACAGATTTCGCTTAATTTAATTACTAGACAAGGGCTCTTCATGCGTCAGTTCATCTTAGTTTTTCTTCTTGCTGTGTTGGCCGCTTGTCAGCCATCTGGCACTGGCAAACAACTGGTCGCCACCGACATCACGGGCGCGGATTTTGGCCATGAATTGAGTTTGACCGATCACCATGGGCAGCCGCGCAGCTTGGCGGAATTTAAGGGCAAAGCGGTGGTGTTGTTTTTTGGCTACACGCATTGCCCGGACGTTTGCCCGACCACCATGATAGACCTGAAGCAAACCATGAAATTATTAGGCCCGCGCGCCGATGAGGTGCAGGTTCTGTTTGTCACCTTAGACCCGGAGCGCGACACGCAAGCCGTGTTGGCGCAATTTGTCCCGTCTTTTGATACGCGTTTTATCGGCTTGCGCGGCGACGAGTCGGCGACCAAGTTGGTGCAGGCTAACTTTAAAATTTACGCTAAAAAAGTCGAAGTGAAAGGCAAAAGCACGTACACGCTAGACCACAGTGCAGGCATGTATGTGTTTGATAAAAAAGGCAAGGCAAGCACTCGCCCATTAAATGACGCTGAGAAAAAGCAAATTATCGATTTAGCCAAACAAGCCATGGGTTTTAACG
>CALFXV010000036.1 GCA_937957775.1 uncultured Methylotenera sp.
TCTACGCCTGTGGTCGTATGCCAGGTTGCACCTATTGGTCTGCCTATTGGGTGTGATGGCGCTGATCTTGCTCGCTTTTAGCAATACGGCTTTCTTAGTGCTCATAAAGCATGTCACCGACGAAGGCTTTGTCAAACAGTCGGCCAATAACCTCGCTTACTTGCCATTGCTGCTCTTTGCATTGTTGGCCCTACGGGCGCTATCCGGTTTTGCGGCCAATTTTTCCATGCGCTGGTTGGCGCGTCGTGTCGTGGCCGACCTGCGTTTGGATGTGTTTAGGCAGCTCATGCGTTTGCCGCTTGGTTTCTATGATCAAGCAGCCAATGGCAAGCTGGTGTCTAAATTGGTTAATGATGTTGAGCAGATGGCCAATGCCGCCACCAAATCCACGCTGACCATAATTAGAGATAGCCTCACGGCCATAGGCATCATGGCGTATATGCTGTATTTGGATTGGCGGTTGACGCTTATTTTTGTTTTGTTGGCCCCTCTGATGGCGGCCTGCTTGAAAACCATGGCGCCGCAGTTGCGCGATGCCGGTCGAGAGGTGCAGTCTAGCCTAGGCGACATGACTCAGGTAGCTCAGGAAGCCATTGCCGGTCAGCGCGTGGTAAAGATATTCGCCGGGCAAAATTACGAAAACGAACGTTACGCCAAAGCCGTCATCAACAACCGACGCTTGCAAACGCGTTTGGCGCGCCTAGCTGGTATAAATAGTATGGTAGTTGAGTTGTTGGCCGCCGTGTCCTTGGGCTTGGTGGTGTATTACGCCATAGGCAAATTCAGTGCGGGTGAGTTTGCGGCATTTGTTGGCGCGCTATTGATGCTCATCGCCCCTATTAAAAATTTAACGGCCATGAACGAGGACGTGCAGCTGGCGCTTGCGGCTGCGCAAAGTGTTTTCGCTTTAGTTGATTTGGATCCGGAGCAAGAAGATGGACAGCCTATGCCGCAACGCACAAAAGGGGATATCGAGTTTAAAGACGTGCTGTTGGCCTACCCTAACACCAAGCGACCTGCATTAAACCGGATTAGCTTTAGCATTAAGCCGGGCGAAAGGTTGGCATTGGTAGGGCGTTCTGGTGGCGGAAAAACCAGTCTAATCAATTTGTTACCCAGGTTTTATGAATTGCAGCAAGGTCAGGTGCTGTTGGACGGTATAGACATGCGTGATTTGGCTTTGGCGGATTTGCGCCAGCAGTTCTCTTTGGTTAGTCAGGATGTGATTTTGTTTAACGATACGGTGTTTAACAACATTGCTTATGGTTTGTTGGGCAACGCCAGTGAGGCGGACGTGATTGCTGCCGCCAAGGCTGCGCATGCATGGGAATTCATAGAGCAACTGCCAAATGGCTTGCAACAAGAACTGGGTGACCGAGGTTTGCAATTGTCCGGCGGGCAGCGCCAACGCATCGCTATTGCCCGAGCCATTTTAAAAAATGCGCCTATCTTGCTGCTGGATGAGGCTACCTCAGCCTTGGATAACGAATCAGAACAGCATGTGCAACAGGCGCTGGATAGCTTGATGCAGAATCGCACCAGCATCGTCATCGCCCATCGCTTGAGCACCATAGAAAATGCCGATCGCATTATGGTGATGGAGCAGGGGGAGGTGGTTGAAATTGGCACGCACCAAGTTTTGCTTGAGCAATCCGGGCATTATGCCAAGCTTTACCATAAGCAATTTGCTGCGCAGGCCTAAGTATGGCCAGGCTTGGGCTTAAATGAAGGACTGGTTGCAGAAACAATGGCAAGTTCGCTCGTCTTGGCAGAGTGTTTTGTTGCCGCTGGCCTGTATTTTTATGGGCTTGGTGGCTCTAAGAAAAGCCATGTACAGGCTGGGCTTGT
>CALFXV010000037.1 GCA_937957775.1 uncultured Methylotenera sp.
GGCGCGGCTGACTTTGTGGTGCTTAAAGTGGCTGGCACGCTTCAAGACATTGCGCCACGCCTCGGTCAGATCGTCCAGGCTCACTTCCGGCGGCTTGACCTGGCTAATTTGATGGTAATAAGCGCTGGCGACAGTTATGCCATCGCCCACCTTGGCCATGCCGTCTAAGTTTTCTGCGGCTAACTTAATGGATTCGTACTCCATCAAGCGCCTCACCAAATCGGCTCTTGGGTCTTGTTCGGTTTCAATTTCCACCGGCTTGGGCAGCAAGTAACGGGATTTAATCTCGATTAACATGGCCGACATCAATAAATAATCGCCGGCCAATTCCAACTTAATCGCCTGCATTTTTTCCACGTACACCATGTATTGGCGGGTCAATTCCGCCATGGGGATATCGAGAATGTCCAGATTGTGTTTGCGTATTAAATACAGCAACAAGTCTAAAGGGCCCTCAAAGGACTCCAAGTAGACTTCAAGTGCGTCGGGAGGAATGTAAAGGTTTTGCGGTAGCTCGGTAAAAGCTTCGCCTTTTATCTTTGCCTGGAGCGGGACGTCTATCACGGTGAGGGATAGGCTAACTGTAATTCAAGCCCATCGCATCGCGCACATCGCGCATGGTCTCACGCGCTAACTTGCGGGCTTTTTCACAGCCCTCTGCCACGATGTTTTTCACCAAACTGGGGTCTTCAGCGTATTGCGCGGCGCGTTCTTGTATGGGTTTTAATTCAGCCAAAACGCCTTCTATGACTGGGCCTTTGCATTCTATGCAGCCTATGCCAGCGGTTTTACAGCCGTTTTGCGCCCAATCTTGGGTGCTTTGGTCTGAGTAGACTAGATGCAATTGCCATACCGGGCATTTTGCTGGGTCACCTGGATCGGTGCGGCGAATGCGCGCTGGATCGGTAGGCATGGTTTTAATTTTCTTAGCCACCGTATCAATGTCTTCACGCAATGAAATGGTGTTGTTGTATGACTTAGACATTTTTTGCCCGTCTAATCCAGGCATTTTTGAGGCCGGGGTTAATTTGTAATCGGGCTCCAACAATATCATTTTGCCGCCGCCTTCCAAATAACCCAATAGGCGCTCTTTATCGCCCATGCTCATACCTTGTTGTTCTTCTATCATGGCGCGTGCCGCATCCAAGGCTTCTTCATCGCCACTTTGCTGATAGGCATTGCGCATTTCTTCGTACAAGGCTGCGCGTTTGTTGCCTAGCTTTTTAATGGCGGCTTCGGCTTTCTCTTCAAAGCCGGCTTCCTTGCCGTAAATGTGATTAAAGCGACGGGCGATCTCACGGGTGAATTCAATGTGCGGAATTTGATCTTCACCGACCGGCACTTGGGTGGCTTTGTAGATCAAAATGTCCGCACTTTGCAACAAGGGGTAGCCCAAGAAGCCGTAAGTAGACAAATCTTTGCTGCTCAATTTTTCTTGCTGGTCTTTGTAGGTGGGAACGCGCTCCAACCAACTTAAAGGGGTAATCATGGACAACAAGGTATGCAATTCAGCGTGCTCGGGCACGCGCGATTGGATGAACACGGTGGCACTGGCAGGATCGACACCAGCGGCCAACCAATCGATGACCATTTCCCATACGCTCTCTTCTATGATTTCCGGTGTGTCGTAATGGGTGGTGAGTGCATGCCAATCGGCGACAAAAAATAAGCACTCGTGCTCGTGTTGCAATTTAAGCCAATTTTTAAGTACGCCGTTGTAATGCCCTAAATGCAGATTACCGGTAGGACGCATGCCAGATAAAACACGTTCGATTGCCATTTGATGAAAAACCTTAAATTGAGCCAGCGCTTATTATACAAACAAGCCTTTAAATTAAGCTATTTATTAACAGATAAACCGCATTGATGAATGGGTCGAGGATAAGACTCAAAACCCCAGTAAACAATAACACCAACAAAATAATGAAGCCAAAACGCTCTATCTGCGCAAACGGCCTAGCCAAATGCATGGGTAGCAAACTGACTGCAATGCGCCCGCCGTCCAGTGGCGGCAATGGCAATAAATTCAACA
>CALFXV010000038.1 GCA_937957775.1 uncultured Methylotenera sp.
AAAACAAACACCGGGTAGATTAAATCGTCTGCCATTAGTGTGTTTTCGCGCATCATGCGACGAGAAAAATCGTCTTTGCGCATGCGGCGTGGTCTAGCGTAAGGGTAACTCATGTTCGTTCCTTTTTATATTCGGCGAAAACCGGCCGAGCCGAGGTGTTGTCGCTTATCCAAATACCCTCGCCAATTCCGCGCCCGGGTCGTCTTGACGCATGAAAGCCTCGCCCACCAAGAAACCTTGCACCTGGTTATCCATCATGAGCTTCACGTCGTCCGGCGTGAAGATGCCGGATTCCGTTACCACAAAGCGGTCTTCAGGCATGATTTTTAACAGATCTAAAGTGGTTTGCAAGCTGACTTCAAAGGTGCGTAAGTTGCGGTTATTAATGCCGATTAAGGGCGTATCCAATTGCAAGGCCAAAGCCAATTCGTCGGCATCGTGCACTTCCACCAATACGGCCATGCCCAACTCGTTGGCCAAGGCTTCTAATTTTTGCATTTGCGCCAATTCCAAGGCGGCCACAATCAGCAAAATGCAATCGGCACCCATGGCCCGTGCTTCAAACACTTGGTATTCATCGATGATGAAATCCTTGCGCAACACCGGCAACTTGCACGCCGCCCGCGCTTGTTTTAAGTAAGCGGCCGAGCCTTGAAAATACTGCTCGTCGGTCAACACCGACAAACAGGCGGCGCCGGCTTTTTCGTAACTTTTAGCAATCTTGGCCGGTTTAAAATCTTCGCGTATCACGCCCTTAGACGGACTGGCTTTTTTAATTTCGGCTATCACCGCTGCCTTATTCGCCATGATTTTTTTATGGATGCTGCCTACAAAGTCGCGCGGTTCGCCTTGCGCTTCTGCTTGGGCTTGCAGTTGGTCCAAGCTAACGGCCAATTTGCTGGCGGCTACCTCGGTTTTTTTGGAGGCTAAAATTTTATTTAAAATATCGGACATGGTGTGTTCTATTTAATTAAGTTCTATCTAGTTAGGTTAAAGGTCTAGCGGGCAGCATACTCTTGCAATGCGTTTAACTTGGCTAAGGCCAAACCTTGGTCTATCACCTCGGCCGCCTTATTGATGCCGGCCGCCAAACTGTCGGCCAAGCCGGCCACGTAAATAGCCGCGCCCGCATTCAGTAATACGATGTCGCGCGCCGCGCCCAGCTCGCCGTTCAACACCGCCAATATCATGGCTTTGGATTGCTCAGCATTGTCGATTTGTATGCTGGAAAGTGTGTGCAGCGGCAAACCAAATTGCGCCGGGTTAATGGTGTATGCACTGACTTGGCCATTTTTTAATTCGGCCACGTGGCTGTCGCCAGTAAAGGAAATTTCGTCCATGCCGTCGGCACCGCACACCACTAAGACGTGCTCGCTGCCTAATTGCTGCAACACTTGCGCCAATTTAACGGTCAAGGCCGGCGAAAACACACCCATGATTTGGCGTTTAGCATTGGCAGGATTGGTCAACGGCCCTAGCAAATTAAACAATGTGCGCACACCCAATTCACGGCGTACCGGGGCCGCGTGCTTCATGGCGCTGTGGTGATTGGGCGCAAACATAAAGCCTATGCCGATTTCTTCCACCGCACTGGCCACCTGCGCAGCCGTTAAATTCACATTGACGCCCAAGGCTTCCAAGACATCGGCACTGCCGCAACTAGACGACACCGAACGACCACCGTGCTTGGCCACTTTTGCCCCGGCCGCCGCCGCCACTAAGGCGCTCACCGTGGACACATTAAAGGTTTGGATGCCGTCACCGCCGGTACCGCAGGTGTCTATCAAATGCGGGCTCGCTAGGGTGGCCACCTTAGTCGACAATTCACGCATGACGCTGGCGGCCGCGGCTATCTCGTCCACGCTTTCGCCTTTGATGCGCAGTGCCACTAAAATCGCCGCCATTTGCGCGTGCGTCAATTCGCCCGACATCACTTGCCGCATCAAGGCCTGCATCTCGGCAAAGCTCAAGTCTTGGCCGTTGATGAGTTGATTCAAGGTCGGTGCAAACGCCATGCTTAGGCTTTCAGGAAGTTCTGCAACAAGGCATGACCGTGCTCAGTCAATATCGATTCCGGATGGAACTGCACGCCTTCCACGCTCAAGGTTTTATGGCGCACGCCCATAATTTCACCGTCTTCGGTCCAAGCGGTGATTTCTAGGCAATCGGGCAAGCTGGCTTTTTCTATTACCAAGGAATGGTAACGGGTAGCGGTGTAAGGGTTAGGCAAACCGCTGAACACGCCGATATTGTGGTGGTAAATTAATGAAGTTTTGCCGTGCATCAATTGCTTGGCGTGCACGATTTTGCCGCCGAAGGCTTGGCCTATACTTTGGTGGCCTAAACAAACACCGAGCAATGGAATTTTGCCGGCAAATTCTTTGATTAAGGGCACGCTAATGCCGGCTTCATTGGGGGTGCAGGGGCCAGGTGAAACGACAATGTGGGTGGGCTTGAGCGCCGCCACTTTGGCTAAATCAATTTCATCGTTACGGTAAACCTGTACGTCTTGCCCCAACTCGCCTAAATACTGCACCAAGTTGTAGGTGAAGGAATCGTAATTATCTATCATCAGTAACATTGTTTTTCACCGTTTTCTTTCATGATGGCCTCTAAGATTAAGCGCCGACAGGCCCTTAATTATCCAGCCCTGCTTGCACTAACTCGGCCGCACGCAACACCGCTTTGGCTTTGTTTTGTGTTTCTTCCCATTCGCTTTGTGGCACGGAGTCGGCCACGATGCCCGCCCCTGCTTGCACATAGAGCATGTTGTTTTTAATCACGCCGGTGCGTATGGCAATCGCCACGTCCATGTCGCCATTAAAGCCTAGGTAGCCGACCGCGCCCGCGTAAATACCGCGCTTGCTCGGTTCCAACTCGTCTATGATTTCCATGGCGCGCACTTTAGGCGCGCCACTGACTGTGCCGGCTGGGAAGGTGGCTTTAATGACGTCTATGGCATCCATGCCGTCTTTGAGTTTGCCTTCCACGTTGCTGACGATGTGCATGACGTGCGAATAGCGCTCTATCATCATGTTGTCGGTGACTTTGACGCTGCCGGTTTGTGCCACGCGACCCACGTCATTGCGGCCTAAATCCATCAATTGCACGTGCTCGGCACGTTCTTTTGGATCGGCCAATAACTCCTCGGCCAAGGCCAAATCTTGTTCGCGGTTTTTACCACGCGGCCGGGTGCCGGCAATCGGCCTAGCCGTAACCGTGCCGTTTTCCAAACGCACTAAAATCTCCGGGGACGCGCCCACCACATGGTGATCGCCCATGTCGTAATAAAACATATAAGGCGACGGGTTAAGGCTGCGCAATGCGCGGTATAAGGACAAAGGCGGGGCGGTGAATTTTTGCGCCATGCGCTGCGACAAGACCACTTGCATGATGTCGCCGTCCAAGATGTATTGTTGGGCGCGTTTGACCGCGGCTTTAAAGTTGGCCTCACCAAATTCAGAGCTGGCCACCGATTTTTCTGATGGCACCGCATGCGGTATGGCCACGGTTTTGCGCAACATCACCAGCAATTCGCTGAGCCTGTCGTAGGCATTTTGGTAGGCATTGGGCTCGGCAGGATCGGCATAGACGATGAAATACAGTTTGCCACTTAAATTGTCCACTACGGCAATCTCGGTGGACAAGGTGAGCAACACGTCCGGCACATTAATCGCATCGTCTTTTTGCACGCCAGCCAAACGCTTTTCTATGTAGCGCACGGTTTCGTAGCCAAAGTATCCGGCTAGGCCACCGGTAAAGCGCGGCAAGCCTGCATAAGGCGGGGTTCTAAAACGCGCTTGGTAACGTTTAACAAAATCCAAGGGATTGCAGTTGCTCTCCGATTCCACCACACGGTCGCCTTGCCACACTTGCACGTCCATGCCGTGCGCGACGATGCGGGTTTTTGCCGGCAAGCCTATGATGGAATAACGACCAAAGCGCTCGCCACCTTGCACGGATTCCAGTAAATACGAATAAGGTTGATTGGCCAATTTTAAATACAACGACAACGGCGTGTCTAAATCGGCAAAGGTTTCCAGCACAAGTGGAATGCGGTTATAGCCTTGGGCGGCCAGTTCGTTAAATTGCGTTAAATTCAGGGTACTCAACATAAATTTCCTTACTATCAATGGGTGGGGTTGATTCGGCGCCCTGCGTGTCACGCAAGGCTAGCCTTGGGCTTTAAGCCCGCCACCATCGCCAACTGTGTCGTTTGTTGTGACCGATATTCATGTGAGTCGATAAAAAATAATTTAATGCAATAACGTTAAGGCATCGCCTAGCTGCGCGATGCTGGCATCGCTTTGCAACACCAGTCCGTGATTATAGCCATAAGGCACGGTAAATACATAACAACCGGCCGCGCGCGCCGCCGTCACGTCGCTGATGGAGTCGCCTACCATCAAAGCCTGTTCAGGCGCTAGCTGGAATTGCTCGCACACGTGCAGCAGCTGCGCCGGATCGGGCTTCTTTTTACTTAAGCTGTCGCCCGACACCACCACAGAAAAATAGCGATCTAGCTGACTCGCTTGCAATAAAGGCAGCGTAAAACTGGCCGGTTTATTGGTCACGCAGGCCAAGCGGTAACCGGCTTTGTGCATGGCCTCTAAGCCGGCCACCACGCCCGGGTAAGGCTGACTGTGGCTCACGTTGCCCGCATAAAATTTAAGGAACAATGCCTGCGCTTCGGCTAAGGCAGTCGCATCCGGCACGTCCGCTGAGGGCCCCATTAAGCAGCGTTGAATCAGCATTTGTGCGCCTTCACCAATATAGCCTTGTATCTGCATGGGATCCAAAGTCGGCCGCTGCATGGCCTGCAACATTTGGTTGGCAGCAGCGGCAATTTCTGGCGCGGTGTGCAACAAAGTGCCATCGAGATCCAGCATGATGGCTTGCACGCTTATTTTTTGAGCCACGCTCGCCAACGCTGTATCGAGTTAAGCTTGTACCGATTAAACCGTGGCCAAAGCCGCGCGCATTTCGCCAACGATGCTGTTGTAACGATTTTTGTCGCTGTCTTTGCCTTGCGTGAATATGGCGCTGCCTGCCACAAAGGTATCGGCACCGGCTTTAGCAATTTCCGCGATGTTTTGCGCATTGACGCCGCCGTCCACTTCCAACCAAATTTGACGGCCAGTTTTTTCGTAGTAGGCGTCAATTTTGGCGCGCGCTAAACGCAATTTGTTTAAGGTTTCTGGTATGAATTTTTGACCACCAAAACCCGGGTTGACGCTCATTAATAAGACCATGTCGACTTTGTCCATGACGTGATCTAAATAACTCAATGAGGTGGCTGGGTTAAACACCAAACCGGATTTGCACCCCAAATCGCGCACCATGGCCAAGCTGCGGTCTATGTGCTCGGATGCTTCTGGGTGAAAGGTGATGATGTTGGCGCCGGCTTTGGCAAAGTCAGGGATAATGCGATCGACCGGTTTAACCATCAAATGCACATCGATGATGCCACCCACGCGGGCAGCGGTTTCGCGTATCGCTTCGCAAACCAATGGGCCTATGGTCAAGTTAGGCACGTAGTGATTGTCCATCACATCAAAATGCACTAAATCCGTACCGGAGGTGATGACGTCATCAATTTCTTGACCGAGTTTGGCAAAGTTTGCAGAAAGAATACTGGGGGCAATTCTAAAAGTTTTATCCATGACTAAAGTCCGTTTTCAAAAATGTGAGTTAAATTTACTGCAACAAAGGCATTATTTTAACCCTATTTCTGACGTTTAAGATGATGCTTCTTGCTTAACATAAGCCAATCTAGCAAAATTACACCTATGCAGTTATTTGTTATCGGCGTGAATCACACGACCGCCCCCATCCAAATCCGTGAAAATGTGGCGTTTAACAGCGAGCATTTGGCGGGCGCCCTGCGCGAACTGACTGCACATCATGCGGCCGAAGCTGCGATATTATCCACCTGCAATCGCACCGAGCTATATTGCAGTGCTGACAACCCAGAAAACCCCTTGCGCTGGCTATCCCAATACCACCAATTGGACTTGGCCGAACTGCAACCTTACATCTATACCTTACCCGACGATGCTGCCGTCAAACATGCCTTTCGCGTGGCCTCCGGCTTGGACAGCATGGTCTTGGGCGAAGCGCAAATATTAGGGCAGTTCAAGCAATCGGTAAAAATTGCCCAAGACGCCGGCACCTTAGGCAGCTTGCTGCACAAGCTGTTTCAACGCACCTTTGAAGTAGCCAAAGAAGTGCGCACCGACACCGATTTAGGTGCCAGTTCTATCTCCATGGCCGCCGCCGCGGTGAAATTAGCGCAACGCATTTTTGGCGACATCCGCGAACAAAAAGTCTTGTTCATAGGCGCGGGGGAAATGATAGAGCTGTGTGCCGAGCACTTTGCCACGCACAAACCCAAGAGCATGACGGTGGCCAATCGCACCTTAGAGCGCGGGGCCGCCTTGGCCGAAAAAATCGGTGGCCAGGCTATCTATCTGAACGATTTGCCGGACTGCTTTGCCGAATTTGATATCGTCATTACCAGTACCGCCAGCCAGTTGCCCATAGTTGGTTTGGGCATGGTGGAACGGGCCATTAAAGCGCGTCGCCACCGGCCTATTTTTATGGTGGACTTGGCCGTGCCGCGTGACATCGAAGCAGAAGTAGCGGACCTAGACGACGTGTTTTTATACACGGTGGACGACCTGGCGCAAGTGGTCAGCGACGGCATGATCAATCGCCAAGAAGCCGCGCAAGATGCCGAGTTAATCGTCACGGCCAGGGTAGAGCATTTCATGCAATGGCTGAAAAAACGCGATGCCGTGCCCACCATTAAAGCGCTGCGCGATCAAGCCGAACACACCCGTTTGGCCGAGCTGGAAAAAGCCATGAAATTAATGCAAAAAGGCGAGTCGCCAGAGAAAGTATTGGAGGCATTGAGCAATGCACTCACCAATAAATTTTTGCACGCGCCCAGCCACGCACTCAATCAAACGCACGGCGAAGAACACGCTAAGCTAGACCAAGCCATCAAACAGCTCTACCAAATTAAGCCTTAAGAAAAGAAGCCCATTATGAAACCCAGCATGATTAAAAAACTCGCCACCTTGAGCGACCGCTTGGAAGAACTGAACCGTCTGATGAGTTCAGAAGGGGCGACCAACAACATGGATAATTACCGCAAAATTACCCAAGAGCACGCCGAAATTACTCCCATCGTCGAGCAATACCGCTTGTTCGAGCAAACCGAAGCCGACATGAATGAAGCGCAAAAAATGCTCAGCGATCCAGACATGAAAGAGTTTGCGCTAGAAGAAATTGAAGCGGGCAAAGTTACTTTAGAAAAGATCGAGGCGGCCTTGCAAAAATTGCTTTTGCCCAAAGACCCGAACGACGACAAAAACCTCTTTTTAGAAATTCGCGCCGGTACCGGTGGCGACGAATCCGGCTTGTTTTGCGGCGACTTATACCGCATGTATTCGCGTTATGCCGAACGGCAAAAATGGAAAGTGGAAATCATGTCAGCCAACGAATCCGAGGTCGGCGGCTACAAAGAAATCATCGTTAAAATCGAAGGCTACGGCGCTTATTCCAAACTGAAATTTGAGTCCGGCGGTCACCGCGTGCAGCGCGTGCCGGCCACCGAAACACAAGGCCGCATTCACACTTCAGCCTGCACGGTGGCGGTGTTGCCGGAAGCCGATGAAGTCTCCGACGTGGTGATTAACCCAGCCGACATCCGCATCGACACCTACCGCGCCAGCGGCGCCGGCGGCCAACACATTAACAAGACCGATTCGGCGGTGCGCATTACCCATGCGCCCACCGGTATCGTCGTTGAATGCCAAGAAGGCCGCAGCCAACATGCTAATAAAGCGCAAGCCATGCAAGTGTTGGCAGCCCGCATCAAAGCCAAGCAAGTGGACGAGCAGCAAAGCAAAATCGCCTCGGAACGCAAAAGTTTGATCGGCTCCGGTGATCGCTCTGAGCGCATCCGCACCTACAACTACCCGCAAGGCCGCATCACCGATCACCGCATCAATTTAACCTTGTACAAAATCGATGCCATTACCGAAGGCGACATGGATGAATTAATCGGCGCCTTATCGGCCGAGCACCAAGCCGACTTGCTGGCTAGCCTAGGTGAAGACAATTAAGTTTGAGCATAAACTGCAACAGCATTGAGCAAGCCTTACAAAGGGCGGCAGCCAAACTAAACAGCACGGATGGCGCCATGGAAGCGCGGCTGTTATTGCAGCAGGTGTTGGGCGTGAATCGCGCATGGCTTATTGCTCATGCAAACGATGCCCTGCAGACCAATAGGGACAAGGAGTTTCAAGCACTCTTAACACGCCGTTTGGCCGGTGAACCGATCGCTTACCTGATACGGCAGCGCGAATTTTACGGTTTAACGCTGCGCGTTAGCCCCGCCACGCTGATTCCCAGACCAGACAGCGAAACTTTGGTCGATGCCGCTTTAGAAAAAATACCCCATCCCAGTACTAAACCTATCGCGGTGCTTGACTTAGGCACCGGCAGCGGCGCCATTGCCTTGGCCATTGCGCACAATCGGCCGCAGGCTAAGGTGTTGGCGGTGGATGCCTCAGTCGCCGCCTTATCGGTGGCGCAAGACAATGCCAGCGAGTTAACGCTCAATAATGTGCAGTTTGCCTTAAGCAATTGGTACGCTAAGTTGGCCGAGCAGCGCTTTGATGTAATCGTCAGCAACCCGCCCTATGTAGCGCAAAATGACCCACACTTAAGTCAAGGTGACTTGCGTTTTGAACCCCTTAGCGCGCTGGCGTCGGGCTTAGACGGCTTAGACGACATCCGGCAAATTACAGAGCAGGGCTTAATCCACCTTAAGCCGCAAGGCTGGCTGATGCTAGAACACGGCTACGATCAGGGCGCCGCGGTAAGGGAGTTAATGGCACAAGCCGGCTTGGTTGATATCACAAGCAAACAAGATTTGGGTGGCAACGAGCGCGTCACGCTGGGTAAAAACCCGCTGATAGTCAGTCAGCACTGGGCCTAATGTAGCATCTTTCTATTTGCAATGAAGTCGAGCAGCCATTCGACTACTATTTATCTTTGAATAGCCCTACTACTGCGGGGAGTTATCCATAATAATTTCATCTTTTTAGGTCAATTTAAAGATGAAGCAAAATGATTTCCCCGATTTCCAATTAACCGCACGTCGGCATAAAACAGCGGCCATTCCTGGCACCACAACCTCGGTGCCCAATTACCCAAAAAAACTCAAAGTGTATTTAAACAATGCCTCACCCTATTGGCAGGCTAGTTATTTTGAGCACGGCACCACTTATCGACACAGCTGTAAAACACAAGACAAACTGGAGGCCTTTCAACGCGCTAAATTTTTTTATGAAATGCTGTTACTGGCAAAATACCAGCATCCCGCGCACCTCAAACTACTTGGCATCACTAAAGCACCCGCCAGCGTAAAGTTGGATCATGGCTTTAAGCTCATGGCTACACAGTGGCTGGATCGACAAGCAGTGAAATGGACGCCGCGCCATCGCTGCGTGGTTGAGCAACGATTGGCTCGCAATGTCTATCCGTTTGTTGGCACTAAACCTATCGCGCACATTACTAAAACCGATTTACTGAAGATATTGCAAAAAGTAGAGGCACGCGGTGCCTACGATTTGGTGCGCCGACTGCTCAATGACTGCCGGCAAATATGGCATTACGCCATGGTCTTGGGGGCTTGCAAACAGGACATCACGGTCGGTTTAGCGGCCACCTTGCACCATCATGTGGTGGTGCATCACAAGGCCGTCACAATAAAAGAATTGCCCGATTTAATGCAGGCAATTAATAGCCACGACAAAGAAAACGACAAAATTTGTGCTTACGCATTGCAATTAATCGCGCTCACTTTTGTACGTAAAAGCGAATTGATGTACGCCAAATGGCACGAGTTTGATTTGTATAAAGCGCTTTGGAAAATTCCAGCAGAACGCATGAAAATGCGCATAGAGCACACCGTGCCTTTGTCAAAACAAGCCATCGGTTTGTTGCGATTCATTAAGCAAACCTACCCCAGTGACGACTACGTGATCAACAACGGCGAGCCCAACAAACCCATAGCCGACAACGCCTTAATCTTGGCTTTGTATGCCTTAGGGTATAAACACAAAATGACCACGCACGGCTTCCGCGCGGTGGCCAGCACGGTATTGAATGAGCACGAATTTAGGGTGGACGTCATCGAGCGACAACTTGCACACGCTGAACCGAACACCGTAAGGCGAGCATACAACCGAGCGCAATACCTAAATGAACGGTTCGCCATGATGCAGTGGTGGGGCGATTATTTAGAGAATATGACCCAATTTAAGCACGCATAGATCAGTCAAATTCGACTACTTTTTACCAGTTAACAAAGATCTTATGAATTAAACAGTTAACTTATGTGTTGCAGTTGCTTCAGCTTTATTAGCTGCAGCTTCAAGTGCTTCAGCAGCTGGTGGTATCGTAGCTGGTGACTGGACTCTAGACATCGGTGGTATTGTTAACGCATACTATACATCAACAAAATTTAGCGGTGCTGAGGGTGCAGCTTCTGGCCCATTAGGCCAGGCTGGCGGTGCTACAGGTTCAAGATCAAACATCACAACCGGTTTGTTACCAAACTATCTAACTGTTTCTGGTAAAACTCGTCAAAATGATTTGGATGTTACATTCTTAATCAGCATGAACCCAGGTTCATCTTCAACTGGCGGTGGTATTCAGGACAATGGCGGTGCAGCTGGCGGCCGTTCTGAAAACCGTCAAGCATTCTTAACATTCGGTGATGCTTCATGGGGTTCTATCAAACTAGGTAAAGATTTAGGTATCTACGCATCTGATGCGATTCTAAACGACATGACATTATTAGGTGTAGGTTCTGGCGCTGGTTCGTTGGCTGGTAACACAACAACATTGGGTCGCATCGGTACAGGTTTCATGTACGCTGACTGGAAATCACAAGTAGCTTACTCATCACCATACTTTAACGGTTTACAATTCACTGCTGGTGTTACACAAGCATGGAATGCAAGCAATAACCTTAGCAATTTACTTTCTGGTGGCACGGCTATTACTAGTGAAAATACAGCATTGCGTGGTGGTAATCAACCAGCTTTTGAAGGTAAAGCATCTTACGATTTCGCTGCAGATGCAGTAAAAGCAAAACTATGGGTTTCAGGTCTGTCTCAACAAATGAAAGCAATTGCTGATGATGGAACAGACAGAACAGCCACTGCATGGGATATCGGCGCAAACGTAAACGCTGCAGGTTTCGGCTTGACTGGTTACTACGGCGAAGGTAAAGGTATTGGTCAAACAATCCAGTTCGCCGATGGTTTTGATGCTGATGGAAACAAACGTAAATCAGAACAATATTATGTTCAAGCCACATACACATTACCTGGCGTAGGCACTAAATTAGGCGCTTCATATGGTGAGTCTAAGTTGAATGCTAATGCTGTAGACACAACATGGAACAGCCTAAAAGATCAAATGTGGGTTGCTGGTGTTTACCACCCAATCACAAAACACTTGAACTTAGTTGCTGAATACTCAGAAACTGAACGTAAAGTTTCAGATGGTTCCTCTACTGGCGCTTCTACTGCAGAAAGTGCAAAAGGTAAAACAGTTTCTCTAGGTGCGATCTTATTCTTCTAGTATTACCGCAGACTTCGTCTGCTGTAGTTTAGAAGCTTAATATTAAGCTGAGTTACAAATAAAAACGGCAACTTCGGTTGCCGTTTTTTATGCCTATTTGATGATTGAGAATGATTAAATTTGAGTCATGAGGCTACACTAATTAAACTAGTAGCTGGAGCGTATGAAAATATCGCCGTCGGGTTTGAGGTCAAAGGCGATGCAGATGCGTTCTTGGTTTGAGTTGAATGGAATGGTTCGGTGAAATAAAGACGAGGGGAACAGCACAATGTCGCCGACTTTGGGGCTGGCGATGCCAGCTGGAAAGTTGCTGTGTTTTTGTGGGTAATTGTCGCCGTGTAAGCCGTATTCAAAGCAGCCTTCGAGCGGGTCTTTTCTGTCGGTAGGCAATACCAAATACACCGCGCCGCTTATCCATCCTACTTCATGCATGTGCCTTTCGAGGTAGCCGCCGCGGCGCAACCTCACGTACCAAGAGCTAGTGAATTCCAATTCTTTAGGAAACGATTTAATCAACTCGCAATCGGCCCCAGCAAATTGGTTTTTGTAGTTTAAAAATTCTTGTCTAACGATCTCGCCCAGTTTTCTAAAGGACGCTTCTGGCCGTTTGAATAAATTGCCGGCCGATTGTTTGCCGTTGATGATCATGCCTTGCGCACGCACTTCGATGGCGGTGTTGTCGATGTCATTAAGCAAGTCTTTTAGGAATGGGCTGTCAGGCTTAGCCAGTTCTTCTATGCTTTTTTGGTAAACGAAATCGAAGCCGTTTTTGCAAAAGTTATACGGGTCGTCCACCCCAAAATTGGTGGCATAGTGGCTGGACAAAGTCGCCAGCAGCGGCGAATTGTGTTTTTTCTGGGTGCGAACCAGGGTATCCAATTTTGTTTTAAATTCGTCGAAATGCTCGGCCTTGTAAGTGCAATACAAGGCACGCTCTTGCCAATCGTCTAATTGCGATACTTCAAAATGGCCCACGGCTTCATCAAAGCGGCCAGCTAAGTAAAGGAATTCCCCCATGTTGTAGTTAGCGCCTGGGTGATTCGGGTTAAGTTGCAATGCGTCTAAGTAGCGTTTGATGGCGTCTTCCATGTTGCCTTGATCGCGCAGGCATTCGCCCAAGTAATTATGCGCATCGGTGTAATTGGGGAAAATCGCTATGGCGCGCTTGAAATGCGTAATCGCATCGTCTAATTTGCCTTCGTCGCGCAAGGCTGTGCCCAAATTAAAGTGCCCTCGGGCATCTTCGTTAATGCTTAATGCTTTTCGGTAATGGGCGATGGCGTCAGCCAATTGGCCTTGTTTTTGCAAGAGCGTGCCTAAATTGGCATAGGCTTCAAAGAATTGGGGTTGCAGCGCTATGGTTTGCCGATAATGGCTTTCTGCCTCGGCCAATTCACCTAGGTTGCTTAAGGCTATGGCCAAATTAAAGTGCAGCTCCGGGCTGCTAGGCTGCATGGACAAGGCTTTTTTATAACTCACGACGGCATCGGCGTATTGCATTAAGCCATCTTGGGCGATACCCAGTAGGTGATGCAGGATAAATGCATACGGGTAGCGTGGCAGCAGTTTTTTTGCCCCGGCCACAGTTTGTTCAAGTTGGCCGGCATTCATCAGCGCCAGCAATGGATTGATTTCCATTTGGCTGGGTTGCGCGTGCGTAGGGGTCGATTGTTTGGCCATGTTAATTGTCGCTAAAGGGTCTAGAGTTACGCTTATTCTAAAATAAAACTAGTTGTCGCGCATTTGTAATCGCGTGGCCAATTGGCGTAAAAATTTCATGGCCACTTTGGGTTCGTCTAATAGCAGTGTTTCTATGTTTTCTGGGTAGACGGTGATGACGTCTGCGCTGTCCGAACTGACTATGGCATCGGCGATGGTCGGCAGGTTAGACAGCAAGGCCATTTCACCAAAATACTCGTCGGCTTCAACCGTGCGCAACACGGCGCCTTGTTTTTTAAGTTGCACTTGGCCGCGCACCAAGTAGTGTAGGTTGCGACTGGCATCGCCTAGGCTAAAAACCCTTTCGCCTTGTTGGTAAGTTTTGCCAAAGCGCTGCATTAAATTTTCTAAATAATTGGCCTTGGCCTCAAGTGTTTGTTGGCCTGGCTCATCCGCAAACAGGCTTTTTAATATCAGCACGTCTTTTTTGCGTAAGGTGGCGACCAGTTCTGTGCCCAATAAAAACACGGCAAAATTAAAGTAAAGCCAAGTAATGGATATGAATAGGTTCTTCATGCTGCCAAAAATGGACCCATACGATTCATTAAGCGACAGAAACAACGTAAAGGCAGGGCGCATCAGTAACCACAGCACGGCTGTGAATAATGCGCCTATCAATATATGCCTTATATATAGGCGAGCCGGAAAGAAGGCTAAATAAAAAGCCGTGATGAGCAGGGTGGTGAGGATTAAGGAGCCAATCGCGGCGACCGTGTCGTAGGCAAGGTAGGGGTGATTGCTGGCTAAAAAAGCGATGACTTTTTCTAACATGAGGCCGGCAAAGGTAAATAAAAAGAACAGCAGCAACATGGCAATCACGGTGAGCACGTCTTTAACTTTGCGGTGTATAAAAGACGGCGCTTCGGCCAGGCTGGCTATGGTGTAAAAAGCAGCGCGCATGGCGCTGGCCAGGGGCGTAACGGCCCACAGCAAAACAAACAAGCCGGCGGCACCCCAGGCGGCTTTTTGCTGGGCGGTGTTGTAGACCTCTAGCATGATGGCGCTGCTAAATTTCGGCAATAAATTGCCCATGATGATGGCCAGTTTGACGGTGGCGTAGTCTGAGCTGAAGACCAATTGGCTGAGTAAAAAGAATAACAACAGCACCAGTGGGATCAAGGCGAACATGGCATAAAACGATAGCGAGGCTGAGAGGCTGAGGGTGTTGTGGCGTCTAAACGCATCGAACATTTCATAGGCCACAAACATTGGCGTGTTGTAGCGCTGTTTCGCATAGGCGGCGCGCGGCTTGTGCATTGCACTTTGCAAACCGGGAACCAGTTTGCTATTAAGTCGCTGCGGTAAGCTGGGTTTCATGCTTAGCTCAAGCCCTTAAATTTTTCAGTGGCGGCCACCAGTGCCGAGGTGATGCCAGGCTCCATGGCAGAATGGCCGGCATCCTCTACCATATGAAATGCCGCATGCGGCATGGCGCGACTTAGCTCCCAAGCCGTAAGCGGTGGACAAACCATGTCGTAGCGGCCTTGAACGATGATCGTGGGGATGTGGCTTAAGCGCTGCTTTACTTGACCGAGTAAATCCGATTTTCCAACAAAACAATCGTGCCTTATATAATGTATCTGTACGCGAGCCCGAGCCAGCTCAATTTCGCCATTAATGGGTTGACCGGCTTGGACTGGTCTTGGTAACAATGCCATGATGCTGCTCTCGTAGGCATTCCAGCGTATGGCCGCTGGCACATTGACTTGTGGGTCGTCAGAAAAAATGCGTTGCTCATAAGCGCCTAATGGGTCATGGCGTTCATCGGGATCTAAGAAATCACAAAGCGTTTGCCAAGGCTCAGGAAAAAAGGTTTGCACCTGCCCTAAAAACCATTGCAGCTCGTTGGCGCGACTCAAAAATATCCCGCGTAATATTAAGCCGCTGACTCTTTCTGGGTGCTGGACGGCATAAGCCAAAGCCAAGGTACTGCCCCATGATCCACCAAAGACCAGCCATTTACTAATCCCCAATTGCTGCCTAATGGCTTCCATATCGGCCACAAGGTCGGCCGTGGTGTTTTGTTCGGTTGCCCCTTGCGGTTCGCTGCGACCGCAACCGCGTTGATCAATTAGTACGATGCGGTAATGCGCCGGGTCAAAAAAACGACGTTGCGTAGGATTGCAGCCGCTGCCAGGTCCGCCATGCACAAAAACCACGGGTTGGCCCTCAGGGTTGCCACAAACTTCGTAATAAATACGGTGCAAATCGCCTGCTTTTAGACAATTTTGTTCTAAAGTAGCCAATTCGGGAAACAAATTGTAATTATGATTTTGCATCATGGTATGTTGGCTTTCTATTTGATTATTAATAAATTTTTGTTAATTTTAGCATGGGGTTTATGCTAAATCACACCACTTAAAAAACATATTTCAAACTATTTTTAATTAATTGTAAGTAAATTGTAACAAATGTATTGCAATTCATTTATGACTGGCTTATAGTTCTGTCACGCACATGAAAATGTGATGATAAGTAGACCCCGTTAGGTAGCAACTTTGGCGATAAACTCAATAAAGCTGTTAAATGACCAAGGGTCTATTAAACCCTTAGTAGTACAACTTTGGAGATTAATATGCAAATCAACAAGATCAAATTAGCACTAGGTTTAGTGGCTGGTTTATCAGTGGCTATGCCAATGGTAGCATCTGCAGCAGCTGACCAAGAAAAAGCAATGAAAGACGCTAACAACTGGGCTGCTCCACGTGGTCAATACGATAACTCTGGTTACAGTGCTTTAGCACAAGTTAACAAAGGTAATGTAAAAAACCTTAAAGCTGCTTGGACATTCGCTACCGGTGTAAACCGTGGTCACGAAGGTTCACC
>CALFXV010000039.1 GCA_937957775.1 uncultured Methylotenera sp.
TTTGGTCAAGGACGGCGGCGCTTGGCTTGGCGATTTATAGGCTGTTGGATGGCTTGATGGTGTTTAAATAGGGCTTAACCATGAAAGCGCATGGATAAATCCACGGCCTGTAGGTTTTTTGTAATGGCGCCTATGGAGATGCGATCGACTCCGGTTAAGGCAATTGCTCTAACATTATCCAAGCCTATGCCGCCTGAGGCTTCAAGTATAGCCTGGCCATCTGAAGCCTGATTGAGCTCAACGGCGGCACGCAATTGGTCAAGATTGAAGTTGTCTAACAGAATGCTGCTGGCGCCAGCTTGCAAGGCTTCTGCTAGTTGGCCTAAGTTTTCAACTTCTATTTGTATGCTTTTATTGCTGTTTAAAGCTAAGGCCTGCTTAAGGATGGCGGCTATGCTGCCGGCTGCGGCTATGTGATTTTCTTTGATTAATATGCCGTCGTACAAGGCTAAGCGCTGATTTGCTCCGCCGCCAATGGTGACGGCGTATTTTTGCGCCCACCTTAAGTTGGGTATGGTTTTGCGCGTGTCTAAAATTCGACTCCTGGTGCCGGCTATCGCTTTAACGTAGCGACGGGTTTGGGTGGCAGTAGCGGATAATGTTTGTAGAAAATTCAGTGCGCAACGCTCCGCCGTTAAAATGGATCTGGCTAGGCCAGATATTTCGCATAAAACCTGTTCCGCCTTAACTTCAGCCCCTTCCTCTACTAGCCAATCAATTTTTACATTTGGGTCTATTTCAGTAAAGCAGGCGTTGACCCAGTCTATGCCGCAAATGACCGCTGTTTCACGCGCAATAATGCTGGCTTTGGCGGTTTGCACTGACGGCACAAGTTGTGCCGTTAAATCCCCTGAGCCGACATCTTCTGCGATGGCAGATTGCACTTGTTGCTTGATGGAGGCCATCAGTTCGCTGCTTGGCATAGAAGGGTGACTTGAGTTGGCAATCATGATTTTATGGGTGTTTGTTCAAAAAATGAGCAGGCTAAATATTGACCTAGTTAGGACTGCTTTATAAAAGGGTGACGCTGCTTGCATTATAATGCCAGGTCAGACAATTTTTATACTACAGGCCAAGTAACAGCATGAAACTCTTGTATACCATTAATAGCCCTTATGCCCGTAAGGTTCGTATCGTTGCCTTAGAAAAAGGCCTATCGCTGGATATGCAACAAGTCGTGTTAGCTGACCCGGATTGCCCGGTTAAACAATACAACCCATTGGCTAAAGTGCCGGTGTTGATTCTTCATGATGGAAGCAGTCTCTACGATTCCAGGGTAATTGTTGAGTATTTGGATGATTGCTCGGCCTCGAATAAATTGATTCCGCAAGCCGCCTTAGCAAAGATAAGCTTTCGTCGCTGGGAGGCGTTGGCCGATGGGGTATGCGATGCGGCAGTGGCCATCATGCTGGAGCAGCGTAAAGCCGAAGCAGCACAAGATGCTGCGTGGATAACCAAGCAGATGGATAAAGTTAGCCGTGGTTTAACCGTGTTGAACGACGACTTGGCTGATCGTAACTGGTGTGTAGACGATGCATTCAGCTTGGCAGACATCGCCGTCGGTTGCATGCTCGCTTATGTCACCATGCGCTTTGCTAAGCAAATCAACCTCGCCGCGCAATACCCGAATTTACATCGCTTGCATCTGTGCTTGCAAGCACGCCCGTCTTTTGCCGGCAGTGAGCCCAGTCCGTATTAGGTAATATTAAGCAGGCGTGGCGCCGGTAATGATGCCACCGCCAAGGCAGACATTGCTCTCATAAACCACAGCCGACTGCCCTGGGGTGACGGCCCATTGTTTTTGCCCAAATTTGATTTCCACTTCGTCCGCGCTTAAGCGCTCTATCTCGCAAGGTGCGTCGGCTTGACGGTAACGGGTTTTGGCACCGTACACCCAGTTCCGTTCAGGCACTTCCGGGTCTATCCAGCTTAATTGCTTGGCGAGCAAGCCGTCGCTCAGTAATAAAGGGTGGTCATGCCCTTGAACGACAGTTAATACGTTGTTTTCCATGTCTTTGCCAGCGACAAACCAAGGCTCGCCGTTGCTATCGCGACTGCCGCCTATTTTTAAACCTTGGCGTTGGCCCAAGGTGTAATACATAAGCCCATCGTGGCGTCCGACCAGTTTGCCTTCGGCAGTTTTGATGTCGCCTGGTTGGCGCGGTAAATATTGGCTAAGAAAAGCTTGGAAAGGCCGTTCGCCTATAAAGCAAATGCCGGTGGAATCTTTTTTGTCGGCGTTAATTAAACCTGCCTGACGGGCCATTTCCCGTACTTCGCGTTTTAGCAAAGCGCCCAGTGGGAACAAGGTCTTGCTGAGTTGTGCTTGATTGAGCCTATATAAAAAATAACTTTGGTCTTTGCTGCCGTCATCGGCTTTTAATAATTGAAATAAGCCAGGTTTAAGCGGATTTTCTCTAACTTTTGCGTAGTGGCCGGTGGCAATTAAATCGGCACCCAGACCCATGGCGTGGTCTAAAAACGCTTTAAACTTTATTTCTGCGTTACATAGAATATCTGGATTGGGCGTGCGCCCCGCTTGGTATTCGCTTAAAAAATTAGCGAACACGCGATCTTTATACTCGGTACTAAAGTTAACCGCCTCGATGTCTATGCCAATCTTATCGGCGACGGCGACCGCATCAAGCAAGTCTTGTTTGCTCGAGCAGTATTCATCGGTGTCGTCGTCTTCCCAGTTTTTCATGAACAGACCGGTCACCTCATAGCCCTGCTGTTTTAGGAGCAAAGCCGTTACCGATGAGTCGACGCCACCAGACAGACCCACTACTACTTTTTTCTTTTGCTGTTTATTTAAATTCATCTTGTGTCTTTAACTGTTGTAAGTGCTTGGCTTGTTGCTAGTACTTATAAATGCGTGATTGCTTCCAGTGGGTAGCGTTTGCCAGCCAAATAATCTTCCACGCATTTTAAAACTTGCGGGCTGCGCATCAACATGGCTTGTTCGCGCATTTCTTCTACCGTCATCCATACGCTACGAACGATGCCTTCATCCAGAGCTTGAGTCGGTTGATGATTGCTGACACGGCCTATGTAGGCGAAACGCAAGTAGGTGCTGTCGTTGTGTTCGTGTTTCCAATGGTAAATGCCAAGTAGGGCCTCTGGGTGAAAGGTGTAGGCGGTTTCTTCCATGGTTTCTCGTACCACCGCGGCTAACAAACTCTCGTTGTCTTCTAAGTGGCCAGCCGGTTGGTTGTAACGATTACCGCGATCGGTTTCTTCCTCGACCAGTAAAAATTTACCTTGATCTTCAACAATTGCCGCGACCGTGGCATGGGGCATCCATTGCATAATAGGCTGTGTGTTCGTTATAGATTGCTTATTTTAACTCAAACTAAGGCCATGCATGCATTTGTCCATTTAAGCCTGGTCTTAATCTTGATTGTCTGCACGCGGCATAAAATAGTCACAGATAGCGCTAAAGCTTTGTTAAGATTGCGCTTTAATGCATACATGGACTTAGCATTGTGAATAACAAGGCGACAATTAATACAGGCAACACGCTATACTTAGCTTCGCGCAGCCCACGTCGGGTTGAGCTTCTAAGTCAGCTAGGCTGGGGCTGTGTTATCAAACCCGCCGATATCGATGAGACCCCGCTTGCAGGCGAACAGGCCTCGGCTTACGTGCAAAGGTTGGCGGAACAAAAAGCCTTAGCCATTGGCCGCTTGCTTGGCTCAGTCGATAGTGCGCAAGCGATATTGGCGGCCGATACCACGGTAGCGCTGGGCACGCGGTTGTTAGGTAAACCAGTGGACGAGGTCGATGCGCGAGCAATGTTAGCCGGTTTGTCTGGCAGCGTGCATCAGGTGCATACGGCCGTCGCATTGCTGCGTAATCAGAAAATTGAATTGGCCTACTCTTGCACCTATGTTGAAATGATGCACTTGTCGGCAGCGCAAATCGACGCTTACTTAGCCAGTGGCGAATGGCAAGATAAAGCCGGCGGGTATGGCATACAGGGCTTAGCAGCAGCTTGGATTAAGCGTATAGAAGGCAGTTATTCTGGGGTGATGGGGTTGCCTTTGTACGAAACAGCCGCATTGTTGCGTGGGCAAGGCTTAAGTGTGCTGTAGACTTAAGCGCTTAATCGCATTTCCGTTTTGATGCAGATGAATTAAATTAAAAGAGAAGTCAATTGAGCGAAGAGATATTAATTAATGTAACGCCACAAGAGACGCGCATTGCCATGATGGAGAATGGCGTGGTGCAGGAATTGCAAATTGAACGCAGTTCGTCGCTGGGCTTGGTTGGCAACGTCTACCGTGGTGTGGTCTGCCGGGTATTACCCGGTATGCAATCTGCCTTTGTGGAAATAGGCCTGCAGCGGGCGGCATTCTTGCATGCCGGCGATATATTTGAATGCGGCCAGTCAGAAACGCAGTTGCCCATCCAGGCAGTGTTGCATGAAGGGCAGTCTTTAATGGTGCAAGTCATCAAAGAGCCCATAGGCACCAAGGGTGCTAGGTTGACCACGCAAATTAGCATAGCCGGCCGATTTTTGGTGTATCTGCCACAACAAGAACACATAGGCGTGTCGCAGCGCATAGAGGATGAGGCGGAGCGCGAGCAATTGAAACAGCGCTTGCTCGGATTGTTGCCAGAGCAGCGTGTCGGTGGCTACATCATACGCACCATGTCTGAAACCGCGACCGATGAAGAGTTGTTGGCTGACATAGATTATTTAACAAAAACTTGGCAGCATATCCTGGCTAAAAGCACCGCCGTGCCAGATCGCACCTTGATTTTTCAGGATTTGAATTTGCCCATGCGGGTGCTACGTGATGTCTTGTCTGCAGAAACAGCCATGGTACGCATCGACTCCAGTGAAACCTTTCAAAAACTAGTCGACTTTGCGAATTTATACGCCTTGGCGGCATTGGATAAATTGGTGCATTACCAAGGCGAGCGACCCTTATTCGATTTGTACAGCATAGAGCAAGAAATTGAAAAAGCCATGTCGCGCAAGGTCGAGTTGAAATCCGGCGGCTATTTAATTTTCGATCAAACGGAAGCTTTAACCACGGTAGACGTCAATACCGGTAGCTTCGTCAGTGGTAAGAATCTGTCTGACACCATTTTCAAAACGAATTTAGAAGCGGCTCAATCGATTGCTAGGCAATTACGTTTACGCAATTTAGGCGGCATTATCATCATCGATTTTATTGATATGGATGAAGACAGTCAGCGCGAAGCCGTATTGGACGAGTTGCAAAAAGCCGTGGCGCGCGATCGTGCGCGCACCGGCGTGAATGGATTTACGCCTTTGGGCTTGGTTGAAATGACGCGTAAGCGCACGCGTGAAAGCTTGGCACACGTGCTCTGTGAGACCTGTGCCAGTTGCAAAGGGCGCGGCGAATTAAAGACTGCTCAAACCGTTTGCTACGAGATTTTGCGCGAGTTGTTAAGGGAGGCGCGGCAGTTTAATGCCAGAGAACTTAGGGTGCTGGCAGCGCCTAAAGTCATAGACATGCTGCTGGATGAGGAGTCGCAAAGTTTGGCCAATCTATCCGACTTTATCGGCAAGCAGATTTCCTTGCAGGTGGAAGCCAATTACAGTCAAGAATCGTTTGATATTATTTTGATGTAAGGACGCCTAGCTTGCTGATGAGCTTGGCTCTTGATGGAATTTGGCGGAACGCATCAGCTTCAACAATAGGCTATCCAACTGCTGGGCTTGATGGCTCAGCTTAGCCAGATCTTTTTCCGTTGCAGCTAGGTTTTTTTCGGTGATTTCGGCGTGGTTGTGCGATGCCATTAAGGCGTCGGCGCGCTGGTCTAGTGATTTTTTATGCTCGTTAATTTGTGTTTTAAGCTCGCCTATCACCACGTTTAACCACAGTGAACAATCTAACTGCGCTTGTTCAAACGCCGCTTGAATTTGCGCACCAAGGCCATGACCGTTTTCGAGTCAGGCAGCGAACGCCGTCCGCAGGACTTCGACACTGTCCCGCTGAACGACGCAGACT